>JAEUJR010001056.1 GCA_016793585.1 Archangium sp. | reverse complement strand
ACCGTCACGCTCGGCCTTCAGGTGAAGCAACACCACCCGCCGCGGCTCGACGCTCTCGACGTCGACCAGGCGCGCACCGACGAGCTCGCGACGAAGCACGCTCTGCCACGCGGGCGGCTCTGGCGGGTTCGACGGCCGCTTCTCGACCACCGAAATCCGACTGCTTTTCACATCACAACACACGAGCACCGTGACGCTGCGACCGGGAATGCGAAATTCCACGTACGCGCGCGTCGGCGTCGGGCTCGACACCTGCTGCACGACCGCGCCTGCGAGATCACGCTCGAGTTCTTTCGCCAGCAGCGTGGCTTCGACGGGGCGCAGCGACACGACTCACTCCGGTTTCTTCTGGGCCAGCGCGACCAGCGTGTCCAACGAGAAGGGGTTGGGCGGCTCGAGTTGTGAGTAATTGCAGGACTTCGGTGTTCTATCTTCACGCCAACGCTGAAACGTCGTCGCGTGGCGAAACCGCGCGCCCTGCAAGAAGTCGTAGCGCACCTCGCAGACCAGCTCGGGTCGCAACGTCACCCACGTCTTCTCGGCCTTCGGGTCCCACCGACTGGGCGCGTCGGGGGTTCGGCCTTCGGGCGCTGGCTGCGCGCCTTCGACCACGTAGGGCTTGAGCTTCTCGACCAGCGCCTTCTTCTCTTTCGCCGTGAAGCTCGAGGTGTGACCGACGTGATGAAAGACGCCCTCGGCGTCGTAGAGGAACAACAGCAACGAGCCGACGGTGCCCGGCGTCTTGCCCTCGCGGTACCCACCGACGACGCAGTCAGCGGTTCTGCCGTGCTTCACCTTCACCATGACACGCTCACCCGGCCGATACGGCAGCTCTTCGCGGCGAGCGATGACGCCGTCGCAGCCCGCGCCCTCGAAGTCGACGAACCACTGCTTCGCCTGACGGGGGTCTCTCGTCTGCGGCGTGACGAAGACGCGCGTGTTCGACGGCAGGTGCTTCTCGAGCCCTTCTCTGCGTACGGCGTACGGCTTCTCACGCCAGTCGTCGTCGCCGAGGCCAAGCAGGTCGAACGCGACGAAGCTGGTGGGAATCTCGACGGCGAGCTTGTTCACGCGAGAAGCGGCAGGGTGCAGCCGTGACTGGAGCGCGTCGAAGTCGAGCCCCTTCGGGCCCGGAAGAATGATCTCTCCGTCGAGAATGCAGCGCGGCGGCAACGCCTGCTTCAGCGCGGCGAGCAGCTCGGGGAAGTAGCGCGCGAGCGGCCGGCCACCACGGCTCGAGAGCTCGATGGAGTCGCCGTCGCGAAACACGATGGCGCGAAACCCGTCCCACTTGGGCTCGTAGCGCCAGCCCGGCCCTTCGGGGATCTCGTCGTTCGCCTTCGCGAGCATCGGTTCGCGCGGGGGTTTGAACGCAAGCGGCATGGCGGCGAACCGTACTCGGGCGAGGTGCGTTCTGCTCCGAGAGATGAATAGAAGGGGTGCATGAGCCGGAAGGCGAGGTCACAGCGGGGGGTGGGAGCCATCGTGCTCTCCCTCGGCGTGCACGCGCTCGCCGGCGTCATCATCTGGCTTCGGCCCGAGCCGCCCGCCAAACCGCCTCCGTCTGCCGCGTTGACGTGGGTCGAGACCGTGCCGCCCGTCGAGCCGCCTCCGCCTCCTCCCGTTCAGCCGCCGGCCCCACCCGTTCAGTCAGAGAGTGCGGTCACGAAGAAGAAGAGGAGCAACACCACTCAGCAGGCGCCGACCGTGAGCGCGCCGTCGCAGGGTGTGCCGTCGACCAGCTCCGACATGCCACTCGCAGAGCGGGGCAGCGGGCCGGTGGTGGGCGCGCCGCCGAAGCGACCGAACCTCACGCCGGGCGCGGGCTTCGTGATGAACATGCCCGAAGCGCTCGACGCCGAAGACACCCGCGGCACCACGCTGCACAACGAAGTGTGGGACCAGCCCGACCAGCGCGCCGTGGCCGAATACGAAGCCGAGAAGGTCGGCCGCAAGCTCTCGCTCGATCTCGCCACCGACGTCGCGCGCGCGGCGCAAGGCGCTGGCCGCCTGCCCGGCTTCTTCACCGACATCTCCCGTTCGCTGCAGGACGCAGCCGAGAAGACCGAGGTGAAGGTCTCGAAGGAGTCGACCGAGGCCCAGACGCGCAACGCCATCGGGAGCGTGCTCGACCCGACGAGGACGAAGCCCTCGGAGGCGGCCATCAACCGCGTGGCCGACACTGCGTTCGCGCAGAACGCCCGCATCGGCAACCCCGCGCTGCCGGGCGATCAACAACAGTTCAATCAGGCCGTGGCTCAGAGCTTCACGCGCTTCGAGAGCATCAAAGAGAACCTTTCGGCGACACAGCTGAGAACCGTCGTCGCGCTGACGACCGACGCGCGAGGCGTGCTGGCCGATGCATCGATCGTCGAGCGCTCGGGCGACCGCACCTTCGACGAGTCGGCGCTGCACCTCTCGCGCAAGGTGGTGCGTGGCCTGCCCGACTCCGACGAGAAGGCGCTGGGCACGAGCTGGTGGCGCTCGCGTTGGGTCTTCACCTGGGAGCCACCACGCATGAAGGTGCGCATGCTCGACGCCACGCCGCTCGCGCCGCCGGTGCAGTGAGACTGGCGCCACGCGGGTTCCATCGATAGAGCCGCCGCATGGCGGACTCCGAGATCACCCTCGACTTTCAGCGCACCGAGCGCATCGGCTTCGAAGAGGCCATCTTCAGCCAGGGCAAGACCGTCGAGCAGCTCAACGGCATTCTCGATCGCGCGAAGGCGAAGGGCGCGTCGCTGTTGCTCACGCGGCTCTCGCAGCTGCAGCTCGAGGGGCTGACGGCCGAGCACCGCGCAGCCATCGATTACGAG
>JAEUJR010001048.1 GCA_016793585.1 Archangium sp. | reverse complement strand
AGTTCACGTCGGGAATGTCGGTGTCGATGAAGACGACGCGGAAGACCTTCTCACGGCAGGCCTGCAGCGCCGACGCCGCCGAGAGCGCCGCGCCGACCGTCACGTGCGGCGGCACGATCGTCTTGAGCTTCTTGTGCACGTTCTCCATGTCGTCGATGACGAGCACGTCGATGAACTGTTTGCCGGTCGGGTCCATGCGGCCCTGCGGCATCGCGGGCTCGCCGCTCATCGTCACCGGCATCGACGGCGCGGCGATCTTCAGCACCTTGAGCGCCTTCGCGCGCAGCTCTTCGGGCTTGAAGGGCTTGAGCACGTAGTCCTCGATGCCCGCCTTCATCACGTCGACCATGATCGAGCGCTTCGACTCGCTGGTCAGCATCAGCACCGGTGTCTTGTTGCCCGCCTCGCGCATCTTCGCGAGCATGCCCGGCCCGTCGAGGTTGGGCATCGTCACGTCGAGAATCACGAGGTCGAAGGTCAGCTCTTCGAGCTTGGCCAGGCCCTGAATGCCGTCTTCGGCTTCGTCGACCTCGAACCCGAGGTCGAGCATCTGCTTGGTGACGATGGTTCGAATCGCCTTGCTGTCATCGACGGTGAGTACGCGTGGCATGGTCGTTCCTCTGCGGTGAAAAAGGTGTGCGGGTTACTCGCGCGGGTGGGTGGTGATCTGCACTTCGAGCTCGACGTCGGCCTCGGTCGCTCGCAGCGTGATGCACTGCGACTTCATGATGGCCGCCGACCACGACTCCTCGGCGGTGAGAATCTTGGGCAGCCCCAGCGCCTGATCGAGCGACATGGCGCGCTTCACCTGGCCTGCGGTGATGTTGGCGATCTCACGCAGCGTGTCCTCCATCATCGAGGTGTCGACGTCGGTCGGAGACACCATGAACAGCCGCGCGCCCAGCTTCTCGCAGCTCTGTTTGTCCGACGTGACGACGACCGAGACTGGCGTCGCGCCGGGAATCGGCAGCACCGCGCGGCGAAAGGGCACCTTCATCGTCGGCCCCCGCGCGAGCGCGAACTTGAGGTTCATCATCGTGCCCGTGACGCTGTTGACCATCGTGGTGATGGAGTCTGGTGAAGGAAGTGCGCTCACAAACGCCTCTCTCGCCCGCGCGGGGCACCCCGAGCGTCTTCATGACGCCTGGTTCCCCGCCCACGCGGTCACACCCTGAGCAAGCGATGTGCCCCTTGCGCAGGTAACGACTGTCGGGGCTTGCACCGACATGAACCTGACGATCGAGGCGTTCGACACCACCACAGGGGTGCCCCCGACTCATGGATCAGGTGGCGACGCGCGCCGTGGTACACCCGGCGCGCGATGACGTTGCTCGAGACTGCCAACCGCGCGATGCGGAAGATCCTCGTGGCCCAGGGCGTGAACAGCCAGGTCCACTCCGTTCGAGGTCACGAGGTGCACGCCTATTCCCTCGAAGGGCAGGGGCTGGGCCCGCCCCTCTTCCTCGTGCACGGGCTGGGCAGCTCGGCCAACGCCTACTGGAGAACGCTCAAGCCGCTCTCGCTGCACTTCCGCCGCATCTGGGCGCTCGACGTGCCGGGCAACGGGTTCTCGCCGACGCCTTCTGCTGGCCCGCTCTCGTGGCGCGAGCAGCTCGCCACGGTGCGCTCGTTCCTCGAAGAGGTGATTCGCGAGCCGGTGTTCCTCATCGGCAACTCGCTCGGCGGTGCGATGAGCCTGTACCTCGCGCACGAGGCTCCGCAGTTCGTGAAGGCGCTCGGCCTCATCTCGCCCGCGGGCGCGAAGCTCGAAGATCAGCGCTTTCGTGAGCTCGTGCGCTCGTTCGAGGTGAACACCCTGGCCGAGGCGCGCAGCATGACGCGTCGTCTCTTCGCGAAGCCGCCGCTGCCCCTGCTGCTGCTCGCCGGCGAGATGCGAAACCTCTACGCGAACCCGACGGTGAAGAGCCTCATTCGTGAGGTGCAGCCCGCCGACGCGGTGACCGAGCCCATGCTGCAGTCGCTGAAGATGCCGACCCTGCTCATCTGGGGCACGAAAGAGAAGCTGCTCCCACGCGAAGGGCTCGCGTACTTTCGCGCACACCTGCCGAAGCACGCCGAGATCCATGAAGTCGAGGGCTTCGGCCACATGCCGCAAATGGAGAACCCGCGCCCGCTGGTGCGCCACATCATCGACTTTGCCCGCTCGAACCACCTGGCCGGCTGACGCCATGGGCTGAACTTCGCGGGTCTTCCCGATTACAGTCTTCGCATGCGTCGTCTTGCGGTCGTGTCGTGCCTGCTCGCCGGTTCCATCGCGCTCGCAGGCCCTCCGGTGCCGAAGTCAGAGGCGACGTACCGTCAGCTCGAGCTCTTCGCGCGCGTGCTCTCGTACGTGCAGAACAACTACGTCGAGAACGTCGACGAGCAGCAGCTCATGCAGGGCGCCATCAAGGGCATGCTCGAGACGCTCGACCCGCACACCGTCTACATGCCGCCCGACGTCTTCAAGGAGATGAAGATCGACACCTCGGGCGAGTTCGGCGGCCTGGGCATCGAGATCGCGCGCCGCAACGACGCCATCATCGTGGTGGCGCCCATCGACGACACGCCGGCCCAGCGCGCCGGCATCAAGTCGGGCGATCAGCTGCTGAAGATCGACGACGAGCCCACTCGCGCCATGGAGCTCGCCCGCGCGATTCAGAAGATGCGCGGGCCCGCCGGCAAGAAGGTGATGCTCACCATCATGCGCGAGGGCTTCTCGGCGCCGCGCGAGTTCGCGATCATTCGTGATCACATTCGCATCGCGTCGGTCGAGAGCGCGCTGTACGGCGGCATCGGCTACGTGAAGGTGAAGAACTTTCAGGAGCGCACCGACGCGTCGCTCTTCAAAGAGCTCGAGAAGCTGCGCGGGCAGAACAACGGCAAAGAGCTGCGCGGCCTCGTCATCGACCTGCGCAACAACCCTGGCGGGCTGCTCGATCAGGCCGTCGCCATCGCCGATCGGTTCCTGCCCGGCGGCATGGCCATCGTCTCGACCCGCGGCCGTGACGGCGCCCAGGCCACCGAGGAGCGCGCGAAGGATCGCGACACCGAGAAGCCGTACCCCATCGTCGTGCTGGTGAACGCCGGCTCGGCCTCGGCCTCGGAGATCGTCGCGGGCGCCCTGCAGGATCACAAACGCGCCGTGCTCATGGGCGTGCCCACCTTCGGCAAGGGCAGCGTGCAGACCGTCATCGAGATGGAAGACGGCTCGGGCCTCAAGCTCACCATCGCGCGCTACTACACGCCCTCGGGCCGCTCGATTCAGGAGCGCGGCATTCTTCCCGACTTCCTCGTGGGCGAGTCCGAAGGCGTGCTGACGAAGACCGAGACGCTGCGCGAGAAGGATCTGAAGCGGCACTTCCGCGGAGAGGCCGAAGCGCCCGACGTCACCGCGCTCAAGCCGTCGCTGCCCGAGAACCTCAAGGCGTGGGACGTGACGGACAAGCTCACCGACTACCAGCTGAAGATCGCGCTCAACTACCTCAACGCGTCTCCCGGCACCGTCGGCAAGAACACCGCCCGCGCTCCCACGCCCTAACCAACACGCAAGCAATCTGCGGTGGTGTGCTACGTCTCCCGGCCGTGGCGGGAGATACGAAAGAGATCCTCAAGTCGTTGGCGGTGAACGTCAGCATCGCGGTGGCCAAGGGCTTCGCGGCGGTGTTCACGGGCTCGGGCGCGATGTTGGCCGAAGCCATTCACTCCAGCGCCGACTGCATCAACCAGGTGCTGCTGCTCGTCGGCATCTCGCGCGCGAAGAAGCCTCCAGACGAGAAGTTCCCCCTCGGGTACGGGCGCGCGGTCTACTTCTGGAGCTTCATCGTCGCGCTGCTGCTCTTCTCGGGCGGCGGGGTGTTCAGCATCTATGAAGGTGTGCACAAGCTGCTCACGCCCGAGCCGGTCGAGCACGTGAGCTGGGCCGTCGGCATTCTCGGCTTCTCGTTGGTGCTCGAGGGCTGGGCGACGTACGGCAACCTCGTCGAGATGAAGAAGCGCCGCGGCAACGCCGGGCTCATTCAGTACCTGCGCGACACGAAGGACTCCGACCTCGTCGTGCTCTTCGGAGAGAACTCGGCCGCCGTGCTGGGCCTCGCGTTCGCGCTGGCCTCGCTCGGGCTCGCGGTCGCGACCGGTGACCCCCGGTGGGACGGCATCGGCTCGTTGCTCATCGGGCTCGTGCTGGTGGCGGTCGCGGTCTTCCTCGGCAACGAGGTGATGTCGCTGCTGCTCGGAGAGCGTGCCGACCCGCAGATCGAGCTCACCGTGCAAGAGGTGGCGAAGACCCAGCCCAACATCAAGCGCCTCATTCGCGTGCTGACCGTGCAGCAGGGCCCGGGCGAGGTGATGGTCGCCTGCAAGGTGCACCTGGTCGACGGGCTCGATACCCACGGCGTCGTCGAGACCATCGATGCGTTCGAGAAGGCCATTCACGAGCGTGTCGACGACATTCGCTGGCTCTTCGTCGAGCCAGACGATGACGACTGACCGGGCTTTGGTGCTAGCGCTCGGCAGAGCGATGGGGAACCATA
>JAEUJR010001030.1 GCA_016793585.1 Archangium sp. | reverse complement strand
CGGGCATGGTGAAGGCGATCCTCGGAGATCGCCCGCACGTGGCGATGGCGCTCGATGTCCAGACGCGGCGTGGCTCGATGTTCGAGCTCGCGCTGGTGCTCGCGCGGGTCGCTGCCGAAGGGCACCCGGTTCGCCTGGGCGAGTGGCAGAAGGTCTCGCCCCCGCCTCGGTGGACCGCGAAGCCTGCCCGCAAGCCGAAGATGGTCGTGCCGCTGACCGGAGCGAACTACCGCTCACCGATCACCCCGAAGCCGCCCACGGTTCGTGCGCCGTCGCCGTCGAAGAATGGAGTCTCAGTGAACGGGAAGAACGGGACCAACGGAACCCACGCGCTGCAGCTGCCGGTGACGACGCCCGCGCCCCAGCCGTCGTCCGATGCGCTGCGCCTGTACCAGGAGAACCTGCGCGCGCTGCAGACGCTTCAGGAGCAGACGGCGAAGGTGCATCAGCTCTTCCTCGAGGGGCAGCTCGCGGCGCAGCAGAACGTGGCCGCGTTGCTGACGGGGCAGGCTGTCGCCACGCCAGTGAAGCTGGTCGCTGCCCCCGCGCCGGTGGTGCCTGCGCCCATCGTCGTGCCTGCGCCGAAGCCTGTGCCGGTGGTGGAAGCGAAGCCGCTCGTGGTGGCCGCTGCTGCTCCGCCGCCGGTCGACGTGGTTCCGCTGCTGCTCCAGGTCGTGTCCGAGGCGACGGGCTACCCGGTCGAGACGCTCGCGCTCGGAATGGATCTCGAGGCCGATCTCGGAATCGACTCGATCAAGCGCGTCGAGATTCTGTCGATGCTGTCGCGGCGTGTTCCCGGGGCTCCGTCCGTGAACCCCGAGAAGCTCGGCTCGCTGCGCACGTTGCAGCAGGTCGCTGAGTTCGTTCGAGGCGCCAGCGCGCCCGTCGTCGCGGCCGCTCCCGTCGTCGCTGCCGCACCGTCAGTCGACACGAAGGGCACGCTGCTCACGACGGTCTCCGAGCTCACCGGTTACCCGGTCGACACGCTCTCGCTCGAGATGGATCTCGAAGCCGATCTCGGAATCGACTCGATCAAACGGGTCGAGATTCTCTCGATGTTGTCGCGTCGCATTCCCGGTGCACCGTCGGTGAACCCGGAGAAGTTGTCGGGCCTGAAGACGCTCGCGCAGGTGCACGCGTTCATCTCGGAGTCGGTGCCCGCGGTCGCCGCGCCCGCCGTCGTCGCTGCTGCGCCTTCGACCGATTTCCAGAGCGTGCTGCTCTCGACCGTCTCGGAGCTCACTGGCTACCCAGTCGAGACGCTCAGCCTCTCGATGGATCTCGAGGCAGATCTCGGCATCGACTCGATCAAGCGCGTCGAGATTCTGTCGATGCTCTCGCGGCGTATTCCGAACGCGCCCTCGGTCGACCCCGAGAAACTGTCCGGGCTGCGCACCCTCGAGCAGGTGCTCGGGTTCGTCAGCGGCTCCGTCGTCGCGCAGAAGAAGCCCGCGCCGGTCGCCGAGGCGCCGAAGCCAGTCGTCGGAGCGCCGCCCTCTGCCGAGGTCTCGCGCCGCGTCGTCGTTCCCGTTCGGGTGAAGCCTGCGTCGGTCGCTGGAAAGCTGCCCGCCGGCCGCGTGCTCGTCTCGGGAGAAGACGCCGAGCTGGTGAAGGCCCTCGTTCGTTCGTTCGAGCGCGCGGGCCAGGCGTGTGAGGTCGTGACGGCAGGCCAGACGACCACCGGCCCGGTGGCAGGGCTCGTGCTCTCCGCTCCGAACACCGGCTCGTGGGACGACGCGTCGGAGCAAGCGCTCAAGCACGCGCTCCTCATCGCGCGTGGTGCGTCGGCCTCGCTGCGCGCGACCGCCGGAGCCTTCGTCGTCGCGGTCAGCCGTCGCGACGGTGCGTTCGGCTTCGGTCGTACGCGCCAACCCGCCCATCCGCTCGCTGGCGCACTGAACGGGCTGGTGAAGACGCTCGCGCTCGAGTGGCCCGAGGTGAGGTGTCGTTCGATTGACGTGTCGCCCCACTGGTCGGCAGACGATGCAGCGCAGGCGATCTCGGACGAACTCACGAACGACGGGCCCGCCGAGCTCGGTCTCGGGCCCGCGGGCCGGCTGACACTCGCGCTGCGCGAAGCGAAGGTGCAGGGCGGAGCGTTGCCGCTCAAGTCTGGCGAGGTGGTCGTCGTGACGGGTGGGGCGCGTGGCGTGACGGCTGACTGCGCACGCGAACTCGCCAAGGCCTCGGGAGCGACGCTGCTGCTGCTCGGCCGATCGCCCGCTCCGACCGAGGAGCCAGACTGGCTCGCCGCCGCGAAGGACGAGGCTGCCATCAAGCGCGTCCTGCTCGAGCGCTCTCCTTCGGGCAATCGGCCCAGCCCGAAGCAGCTCGCCGAGTCGAGCCGTCAGGTGCTCGCGGCGCGTGACATTCGGGCGACGCTCGAGTCCGCGCTCTCGAATGGCGTGAAGGCCGAGTACCGGCAGGTCGACGTGCGTGACGTCGAAGGCGTGAAGTCGGTGCTGGCCGAGGCGCGTGCGTCGCTCGGGCCGATTCGCGGCGTGCTCCACGGTGCCGGCGTGCTTCGCGACAAGCGCATCGAAGACAAACGCGATGACGACTTCGATCAGGTGCTCGATCCGAAGATCTCCGGCCTGCGCACGGTGCTCGAGGCGACGCGCGGTGACGACCTCACGGCCATCGCATTGTTCTCGTCGGTGAGCGGCCGGTTCGGTCGTCGCGGCCAGACGGACTACGCCCTCGCGAATCAAGCGCTGGTCTCGATCGCGCAGTCCGAGGCGTTGACGCGCCCTGGCTGTCGGGTCGTCGCGCTCGATTGGGGCCCATGGGCGGGTGGCATGGTGACGCCTGCGCTCGAGGCGACGTTCAAGGCCGAAGGCATCGCGCTGATTCCGCTCGAGGTTGGCGCGAAGGCGTTGGTCGACGAGCTGCGTGTCGTGTCGACGGGGCCGAGCGAAGTCGTGCTGGGCGCGGGCTTCGGTGAAGCGACCGAGGCTGGTTGGGCGATGGTGCGCTCGGAGCGGGTCGAACGCTCCTGGCCAGTGCTCGCCGATCACCGGTTGAACGGGAAAGAGGTGCTCCCGCTCGCGATGACGCTCGAGTGGTTCACGCAGTCCGCGCGGGCGCTCGGGGATGGCCTGTCGTCGGTCGAGCTCGAAGACGTGCGCGTGCTGCGCGGCGTGACATTCGATGGCGATCGCGAAGAGCTCTCGGTCTGGGCTGGTCGCGCCGAGGTTCGCGGTGACGCGACCGTGATTCCCCTCGAGCTGCGCAATCGGAAAGACGTCGTTCACGTTCGTGCTGCGGCGGTGCTGCGGTCGTCGAACGTGACTGTCGATCGACTCAAGCCCGCGTCGCTGCCTGCGTTCGTGACGCCAGTGAGCGAGCTTTACGCGAGCCAGCTCTTCCATGGGCCGTCGCTCTGGGCGCTGCGGTCGATCGAAGGGCTTGGCGAAGAGGGCATGAGCCTGACGCTCAAGACGCACGCCACCTCGGAGCGCCTCGTTCCTGGTCCATCGCAGACCTGGGCGATCGACCCGCTCTGTGTCGACGGCGTCTTTCAGGCGCTGATCGTCTGGGCACGCGCGCAACGTGGCGCACCGTCGCTCCCTTCGAAGCTGGGTGCGCTGCGGGTGTTCAAGCCGTTCGCTCCCGGTGACGTGAAGGCGATCGTGCGCATTCGGTCGGTCGACGGCGCGATCGTCACCTCCGACATCGATCTCGTCGACGCCTCGGGCGTGCTCGCTGCGAAGCTCGAAGGGTACGAGTGCACGGTGAGCGCGAGTCTGTCGCGCGCGTTCACTGCCGACGGGACGACGCTTCAGCCCACCACGCTGGCATGACCGCTCGTCGCGCCATTGCCATCGTCGGTCTCGGAGGCCGATTCCCCGGCGCGCCCACCGCGGACGCGTTGTGGGAGCTCGTCGCCGAAGGCCGCTCGATGGCGCGTGAGGTTCCTGCGTCACGCTGGCCGATCGAGCCCTCGTCGGTGTTGGGCTCGGGCGTCGATCGCGCACGCTCGCTCAAGGCGTGCCTGCTCGAGCCGTTCGAGTCGAAGGTAGCGGGCACCGCGCTCACCCGGCTCGCCATCGACGTTGCAGAGCAGACCTTTCGCAGCGCGGGCTCGGCGAAGATCGACCGTTCGAAGACGGCCGCGATCATCGCGAACATCGCGCTGCCCACCGATGGCGCGTCGAAGCTGTCGGAAGAGGTCTTCTTTCGCGAGCTGCACCTGCCGACGTCGAAGGCCGATGCGCGCGAGGCGTTTCCGTCGTCGTGGCCGATCGGCCAGATGGCGAAGGCGATGGGGTTGGGGAAGGGCAGCTACACGCTCGATGCGGCGTGTGCGTCGTCGCTCTATGCGCTGCATCTTGGCTGTCTCGAGCTCGAAGCGGGCCGACTCGAAGCGGTGCTCGCGGGTGGAATCTCGCTGCCGCAGTCGCTCTACACGCAGGTCGGCTTCACGCAGCTGCAGGCGCTGTCGCCGAGTGGCGTGTGTGCTCCGTTCACCTCGCGCGCCGATGGACTGGTGGTTGGTGAAGGCGCGGGCATGGTGCTGCTGAAGCGCCTCGACGACGCCGAACGTGATGGCGATCGCATTCTCGCAGTCATTCGCGGCATCGGCCTGTCGAACGACGTCGGTGGAAGTCTGTTGTCGCCCGACTCGGAGGGGCAGCTTCGCGCCATGCGGGCGGCCTACGAGATGGCAGGGTGGGCTCCGAGCGACGTGCAGTTCGTCGAGTGTCACGGCACCGGAACGCCGCGCGGCGATCACGTCGAACTCGAGAGCCTCAAGTCGCTGTTCGGCGGCGCAGCTCCAGTCATCGGTTCGGTGAAGAGCAACGTCGGCCATCTGCTCACTGCGGCAGGCATGGCCGGGCTCGCGAAGGTGCTCGGCGGGTTGGCGCGCAAGACGCTGCCACCGAACGCGAACGCGGCGAACGTGGTGGCTGAGGCGGCTCCGCTGCGGGTGCTCGATCAACCTGCACCGTGGGAGTCGATCGGCCCCCGTCGTGCGGCAATCTCTGGCTTCGGCTTCGGCGGCATCAACGGGCACGTGTTGCTCGAAGAGCACGTGAAGGGAACGGGCCGCGTCGAGGTGGTGAGCGACTCCGAGCCCATCGCCATCGTCGGCCTCGGTGTTCACGTCGGCGCGCTCGACTCGGTGGCGTCATTCCGCGAGACCCTCTTCAGTGGAGGTTCGGCGGTCACGAAGCGGCCCGCGACGCGGTGGAAGACCCAGCTCGAGCGCGAGGTGCAGGGCGCGTGGATCGAGGCGCTCGAGCTGCCGATCGGTCGCTTCAAGGTGCCACCGCTCGAGTTGCCATCGGTGCTGCCGCAGCAGTTGTTGATGCTCGAGGTGGCGGCCAACGCCGTCGAAGACGCGGGTGGCCTCGGGCCTGGTCCGCACCCCAGGACGGGAGCGATCGTCGGCATCGGCCTCGATCTCGAGACGACGTCGTTCCACCTGCGGTGGGTGCTCGAGCGCCACGTTCGGCAGGCGCTTCCAGACGTCGACGACCGTGAGCTGCGCGCGTGGGTCGAGAAGGTCGCGAACGCGCTGTCGGCTCCACTCGATGCGCAGCGGGTGTTGGGCGCGCTGGGTGGAATCGTCACGAGCCGGCTCGCGCGGGAGCTTTCACTCGGTGGGCCGAGCTTCGGTGTGCAGGCCGATGAAGGCAGTGGGTTGCGTGCGCTCGAAGTGGCGAGCCGGTTGCTCCAGCGGCGTGAAGTCGATCGCATGATCGTCGGAGCTGTCGATCTCGCCGGCGATGTTCGTCGCGTGCTCGCGGCTGAGTCGTTGGGGCTCGCAGGGCTTCCGTCCGATGGTGCTGCCGCGTTCGTGCTGAAGCGGCTGAGCGACACGAAGAATGACGTCGTTCATGCGGTGATTCGCGGGTTCGGAGCGTCGACGAAGCCTGCCGAGGCGGTCGCTGCAGCCTGGGGCAAGGAACGGGTCGAGCGGCTTCGTGAGCCTTCCGAGTTGAACGAGCAGTTGGGTGTTCCCGGCGCCGCTGCAGGCCTCGTGAGCGTCGCCGAGAGCGTGTTGTCGCTGCGGCATCGCGTTCGTTCTCGCGGAGGAGGGCAGCGCGCTGAGATCTGGAGCCGCGGACGCACCGCGCGCCGGGTCGGCGTCACCACGAACTCCCTCGACGGCACGTCACTTCATGTGGCCCTCGAAGAGGCTCCAATCGGCACGCCCACGTCCGCTTTCGATGGACGCCGCTCGGCAGGCTTCTTCATCGGCAAGCCGGAGGCGTTGACCGCCTTCGTCGCCGAGAACCCGAACGCGACGATCGATCAGCTCGCCGCCGAGTGGTTCCATCAATCGAACGGCGTCGGGCCCGCGTGGGTGGCGAGCAGCGTCGACGATCTCTCGAGGCAGCTGCGCGCGCCGAAGACGGCGGCGCCGATCGACGGCGAGCTCGCCTTCGTCTTCCCCGGCTCGGGCAGTCACTACGACGGCATGGGTGAGACGCTGCCGCTCGCGTTCCCACAGGTGCTCGAGCAGCTCGGGCGCGAGGTCGAAGACTTCTCGCGGCATCTCTTCCCTCCGATCGCGAACGGCCCTGCCGGTCTCGCCGAGATCATCGTTCGGCAAGTCACGCACGGTCTCGTCGTTCACGACGCGCTGAAGCTGCTCGGTGTCTCGGCGCAGGCGTACATGGGCTACAGCCTCGGCGAGTCGGCCGGCCTCTTCGCGTCACGTGCGTGGAGAGACCGCGACACCATGTTCCGCCGCACCCTCGAGAGCGGGCTCTTCCGCTCTCAATTGACGAGCGATGGCTCGGTCATGCGCGAGGCGTGGGGCCAGGACGCCGAGTGGGTCGTCGCACTCGTCATGCGCTCGAAAGACGAGATCCAATCGGCGCTTTCGGGCACGGCGACGCTGCTGATCGTCAACGCTCCGGGTGAGTGTGTGATCGGCGGACGCAAAGACGACGTTCGCGCGGTCGTCGGCCGGCTCGGAGGCGCCGCGATCTTCCTCGAGGGCGTTCCTTTCGTGCACCTGCCGGTGATCGCGCCGGTTCAGGAGGACTATCGCGCGCTGCACTTGCTGCCCACGACGCCGCCCGCGGGCGTTCGCTTCTACAGCGCCGCGTGGGCCCGCTCGTACGACGTCACCACCGAGAACTGCGCCGCCTCGATCGTCGCGAACGCCATGCACGGCTTCGACTTCACCGCGCTCATCGAGCAGGCGTACGCCGACGGTGTGCGGGTCTTCGTCGAGCCGGGGCCGCAAGGGTCGTGCACGCGAATGATTGGCCGCATTCTCGGCAATCGCCCGCACCTCGCGGTGAGCGCCTGTCAGCGCGGGCAGGACGGCTATGTGTCTCTTCTGAACGCTGCCGCGAAGGTTCACGACTCGGGGCGATCGGTCGATGTCGCGGCCCTGTACGCGAAGTCGCCGCGACTCGACCGCACGCCGAAGCGAAAGTCGGTTCGAGTCGTCGTCGGTGGAGCCCCGCTCGAGGTGCCGCCACTTCCATCGCCGCGCCCAGCCGTCGCGCTCGTTCCCCAGCTCATGCCTGCCCCTGATGGACAGGTCGTCGTCACTGCCGCTCCGATTCCGATGACCACGTCACTCACCGAGTTCCTCAACACGCAGACGGCGACGGCGCGCGCGCACGAGACGTTCTTGCAGGTGTCGCAGCAGTCGATGGCGCTGCAGTCGCGGTTGCTGATGCAGCTTCAGGGGCTCGCTCCGGCCGAAGCTCCGACGCCCGTTCCAGCGGCTCCGCCACCGCGCTTCGACCGCGACCTCTGCATGGAGTTCGCGATCGGCAAGCTCTCGAAGGTGCTCGGCGCGGCGTTCGCCTCGGTGGACGCGCACCCGACCCGCGTTCGTTTGCCTGCAGAACCGTTGATGCTCGTCGATCGCATCGTCGAGGTCGAAGGCGAGATGGGCAGCCTCACGACGGGCCGCTGCGTCACCGAACACGACGTGCATGAGGGCGCCTGGTACCTCGACGGCGGTCGCGTTCCCGTCTGCATCAGCGTCGAAGCGGGGCAGGCCGATCTCTTCTTGTCGGCGTACCTCGGCATCGATCTGCAGACGAAGGGCGAGCGCGTCTATCGGCTGCTCGACGCGAAGGTCGTCTTCCACCGCGACCTGCCAGTGCCCGGCGAGGTCATTCGCTACGACATCAAGATCGATCGCTTCGTGCGTCAGGGCGACACGTGGCTGTTCTTCTTCCGTTTCGACGGGACGATCGCTGGTCAGCCGTTCATCACGATGTATGACGGCTGCGCGGGCTTCTTCAGCGCCGAGCAGCTCGAGCAGGGCAAGGGCATCGTCGCCGAGACGCGCAAGAAGCTGCCGCCCTCGAACTTCGCGCCGCTGACCCCTCACGGAACCGCGAGCCTGAATGAGATGCAGGTCGAAGCGCTCCGGCATGGCGATCTGCGCGCGGCGTTCGGCATGAGCTTCCCCGTCGCGACGCTGGCCCCGGCGCTGCGCCTCCCGACCGGGCGCATGCACCTCGTCGATCGCATTCTCGAGCTGGACACGCGTGGTGGTGCCGCCGGCCTGGGCCTCGTGCTCGGTGAACATGACGTCACGCCCGACCGCTGGTACCTGACCTGTCACTTCTCCGACGACCCCGTGATGCCGGGCACGCTCATGTACGAGTGCTGTCTGCACACGCTGCGGGTTCTGCTGCTGCGGCTCGGGTGGGTCGATGACGCGACCGACGTCGATCTTCACTACGCGCCGATGGAAGGCCGGCCGAGCCAGCTCAAGTGCCGCGGGCAGGTGCTGCAGTCGACGAAGAAGGTCCAGTACCGGCTCGAGATCGATCAGATCGGCTACGACCCAGAGCCCTGCGTCATCGCCACCGCGTCGATGTTCGCCGATGGAAAACACGTGGTGCAGATGGACGGCATGTCGGTGCGCATTCGTGGCCTGACGAAGGAGCGTCTCGACGCGATCTGGGGCACCTCTTCGTCAGCCCCCGTCTTCACGCGCGAGCAGGTCATCGAGTACTGCGAGGGGCTGCCCTCGAAGTGCTTCGGGCCCGCGTACGTGCCGTTCGATTCGGGTGAACGCCGGCTCGCGCGGCTTCCGAGAGATCCCTTTCGCTTCATCGATCGCGTGGTGCGCTGCGACCCGAAGCCCCTCGTGATGGAGCCGGGTGGGTGGATCACCTGCGAGTACGACGTACCTCCCGATGCCTGGTACTTCGGCTCGAATCGTCAGCGGGCGATGCCGTTCTCGGTGCTGCTCGAAGCGGCGCTCCAGCCGTGCGGGTTCCTCGCGGCCTACGTCGGCTCGGCGCTCACCACCGAAGACGTGCTCTCGTTCCGCAACCTCGACGGCAACGCGACGGTCGCGCGTGAGGTCTTCTCCGACGTCGGCACGCTGACGATGAAGTCGCGGCTCACGAAGGTCTCGCGCGCAGGCGGCATGCTGCTGCAGGAGTTCGACTTCGAAGTGAACGATCGCGCGGGCCTCGTCTATCGCGGCCACACGGGCTTCGGGTTCTTCCCGCCTGTCGCGCTCGCCCAGCAGGTCGGTGTGCGTGGCGGCTCGAAATGGGAGCTCCCGCAGGGGCGTGCGTTCTCGCTGCCGATGGAGGCGCCGCTCACGCCCGATGAACGGGGAACACTCGCGACCGGCCTGACGCTGCCCGCGAAGGCGTACGCGATGATCGACACCATCGACGTCCTCTCGCTCGAGAGCGGGTTCATCTCGGGCCACAAGCGCGTCGACCCCGGCGAGTGGTTCTTTCGCGCGCACTTCTTCCAGGATCCCGTCATGCCGGGCTCGCTCGGCCTCGAGGCGCTCCAGCAGTTGGTGCTCGTCTTCGCGCGGGAGCGGTTCGGCAAGCTGCTCACCACGCATCGCGCGCAATCGATGGCGGTCGGTCAGCCGCACGTGTGGCAGTACCGCGGTCAGGTGATCCCCACGAACGCGATGGTCGAAGTGCAGGCGAAGGTGAAGCAGGTGATCGACGGTGACAGCCCGATGCTCGTCGCCGACGGTCAACTCCTCTGCGACGGCAAGGTCATCTACGCGATGAAGGACTTCGCGCTGCGCCTCGTGCCGGAGGGCCGCTGATGCGCTGGTCGAAGGTGAACGTCGAGGCCATCGCGTACGAGCTGCCGACGGAGATCGTCACCTCGGCCGAGATCGATGCGCGCCTGACGCCCATTCACGAGGCGCTCAAGATCGCTCCGGGGCAGCTGCAGTCGCTCACTGGAATCAAGGAGCGTCGCCGTTGGCCGGTCGGCACCTCGATGGCGTCGGTCGCTGCGAAGGCAGGTCGCAAGGCGCTCGACCTGGCCGGCGTCTCGGCCGATGACGTCGGCGCAGTGATCTACGCCGGAGTGTGCCGCGACAACCTCGAGCCAGCCACAGCGTGCGCAGTCGCCGCCGAGCTCGGCACGGGCCCAGAGACGCTCGTTTTCGACGTCGCCAACGCCTGCCTCGGTGTCATGAACGCGATGGTCGAGCTCGCGAACCGAATCGAACTCGGGCAACTGCGCGCGGGCCTCGTCGTCTCGGCCGAGAGTTCGCGTGAGATCGTCGACGCCACCATCGAACGAATGAACCGTGAGCCCACGCTCGAGCGATATCGGCTTGGGCTCGCCACGATGACCGGTGGGTCCGGGGCTGCGGCCGTGCTGCTGACGGCCTCTGACTTTTCTGCCGTCGAACACCGGCTTGTCGCAGGCGCTGCGCTCTCGGCTCCGAAACACCACGGCATCTGCCGCTGGGGCCCGTCGACTGGCCTGCTCGGAGAGCGCACGAACATCATGGAGACCGACGCGTCGCAGGTGCTCGAGCACGGCGTCGAGCTTGGCCGCGCCACGTGGGACAAGCTGTTGACGAACTCCGGCTGGCGACGTGACGAGATCGACCGCGTCATCTGCCATCAGGTCGGCGCCGCCAACCGCCGTGACATTCTCTCGACCATCGGGGTGCCCGAATCGAAGGACTTCTCGACCTTCGACCGCCTCGGAAACATGGGCACGGTCTCGGTGCCGATCACCGCTGCGCTCGCGAATGAAGCGGGCTTCCTCCAGGCCGGCCAGCGCATCTCGATGCTCGGCATCGGCAGCGGCCTCAACTGCCTCATGCTCGGACTTCACTGGTGATGGACATGACCTTCGACATCGCGCCGTACCGTTCGCTGTACCCGTGGCAGGGCCGCTTCTTCGACACCGGCAACGGCGTGCGCATGCACTACCTCGACGAGGGGCAGGGCGAGACGCTCGTCATGCTGCACGGCAACCCGACGTGGAGCTTCTACTGGCGCCACCTCGTCAGCGCGT
>JAEUJR010001011.1 GCA_016793585.1 Archangium sp. | reverse complement strand
GAGCGCCTGCTTCGACTTGTTGATGAACTCGACGAAGCTGACGATGCCGCCTTCGAACTTGAAGTCGTGCGATTTGCCGCTGCGTTCGTCGGTGATGGTGATGTGCAGGCCGGCGTTCAAAAAAGCCAGCTCGCGCAGTCGGGTGGAGAGCGTGTCGAAGTCGTACTCGAGCATCTCGAAGATGGTCGCGTCGGGCTTGAAGGTCACCTTGGTGCCGCGCTTCTCGGTGACGCCGACTTCCTTCACCGCGCCTTGGGGCACGCCGCGCACGTAGGTCTGGTTGTAGACCTTGCCGTTGCGCTGCACCTCGACCTGGAGCAGCTCGGACAGCGCGTTGACGCACGAGACGCCGACGCCGTGGAGACCGCCCGAGACCTTGTACGCGCTGTTCTCGAACTTGCCGCCCGCGTGCAGCTTCGTCATCACCACGTCGAGCGTGTCCATGCCGGGCACGGTGGGGTGCGGCCCGACGGGAATGCCACGACCGTCGTCGACGACGGTGATGGAGTTGTCGACGTGAATGAAGACGTCGACACGCGACGCGAAGCCGGCCAGCGCCTCGTCGACCGAGTTGTCGACGACCTCGTAGACGAGGTGGTGCAGGCCGCGGAAGAACGTGTCGCCGATGTACATGCCGGGCCGTTTCCGCACGGCCTCGAGGCCCTCGAGCACGGTGATGCTCGCGGCGTTGTACTCAGCGGGGGCGTTCGATGGAGCAGGGGCTGCGGCGGGCTGCGAAGTCGATTCCATGCACGTTCCAGAGCGGGGCAAAAGCGCGGCTCTTCGTCTACCATTTCGGCACCCCGAAATGGGCCCTTTTTGACGTCTGAAATCGGCCGGTTTCCCGAGTGATTCCAGCGGTCTGGGGCGTCGATTGGGCGGCCGTCGGCAGGTGCTTTGGCGGAACGACTTCAGGGCCGGCAACGAGCCGCGACCGGGCGGCGAATTCGCGCAGAACCCGTCCGCGGCGCTCCGCTCGAACGCGCGAGCGGAGGCCGGGAGGAGCTGCTCACGGCTGCGGCGTGAACCGGTACGCCTGCGCCGTCGAGATGACGCCTGCGGTGTTCGCGCCCAGGCCGATGCTCTGGTCGCTGGCGGTCGCGTCTTCGATGCCGACGAAGCCCGTCGCGCCCGTCTCGAAGCCCGTGGTGCCGCCGTTGTTCGCCGCCGCGCAGTAGTGGAACTCGATGACGTTCGAGGTCTCGACGAGCTGCACCTGGTAGGTGAGCCGCTCGGGGCCGACGCCGCTGCCACCGACGAACGCGCCGACGTTGCCCCACTGCACGATGAAGCGGCGGTTGGGCATCACGCCGGTGGTGAGCATGCGCAGGTTCGACATCGTGCCGGCGTTGCCGTTCATGTCGTCCCAGAACGCGGCGAGCAGGTTGTTCGGTGCGGTCACCGTGGGAATCGCGGCGCCGTACGAGTTCTGCACCGCGTTCGCGCCCGGCCCGACCGACAACGTCATCAACCCGTTCGTCGTGTACGACGCGTGCGTGATGGCCTGACCGAAGTACGTGAAGGTGAACGGCAGCGCGGTGCTCGGAATCGCCATGTCGTCGCCGTAGACGGCGGGAGCGCCGTTGCCGATGGTGAAGGGCACGTCAGCCGCCGTCGACAGGTCGACGCACGCCGTCGCCGGCCGCGTCACCACGTACGCCGGGCGCGTCACCAGAATGCTGAACGTGCCGGCCGTGGTGCCCATGGGCGAGCCCACCGCGATGATGAACGTCTGCATCGTCGTGCCCGTGTTGACCACCGAGAGCGTCTCGATGGAGCCCGCCACGTCGGACGAGCTCGCGCAGGTGGTGGCGGTGCACGAGTCGAGCGCCCGCAGGCTCGGGTTGAACGGCGTGCCCGTCGAGTTCACGCGCACCTGGCGGCCTTCACCTGCTGGCACCGCGAGGCTGTAGAACACCGTGGGCCCCGTGCTGCCGGGCAGGCAGGCCGTCGGCGCCGCGACACCCGCGACGATGCTCTGGTTCGACAGCGGCGTGTTCACCGCCAGCGCCGTCGGGCTCGAGCACGAGGCGATGGCCGTGGCAGCCGTGCTGATGGAATAGGTGCCACCCGCTCCCGAGACGTCGACGACGCCGAGCTGGAAGGTGCGCGGCCCCATCGTGTCGTTGCGCAGCAGCACCGTCTCGTTGCCCACCACGTTGCCGCTCGTGGTGCACGTCGTCGACGCGCAGGTGTCGACCACCGAGACCGCCGGGTCGAAGCCCACGCCCGCGACCTGCGCCGTCACCACCGTGCTGGCCGGCACCGTCACCGAGTAGTGCCGCGAGAGCGCCTGCGCGGGCGTCATCATGAAGCAGGCCGGCTGCACCGCGCCGCCCGTCGAAATGCTCTCGCCCGTCACCGGAGTGCCGATGGTGAGCGCCGTCGCTCCGGCGCAGGTGGCGTTCGTCGCGATGGCGGTGCCGACGGCCGAGATGCCGAAGGTGGTGCCCACCCCGCTCTCGTCGTTCACCGCGAGCAGCACCGTGCGCGCCGCCGTGGTGCTCGTGTTCTGCAGCACCAGCGTCTCGGTGGCGGTCGCCGTGGCGTTGAAGGTGCCGCCGCACATCGTGGCCGCGCAGCCGTCGAGCAACACCACCGAGGGGTTGAAGCCGTTGGCGTTCACCGTCACCTGCATCGACGTCGAGGTGGGAATGGTGAGCGAGTACCAGACCGAGGCGGTCGAGGCCGGGGCCGAGGGGCTGCACACGGCCGACGCCGCGCCACCACCGAGAATCGACTGGTTCGTCAGCGGCGTACCGGGCGCCAACGTCGCCGCCGTCGCGCAGGTCGCGTTCGCGGGCAGCGCCGGCGAGGTGCTCGTGATGATGAAGGTGCCTCCCGCGCCCGTCTTGTCGACG
>JAEUJR010000999.1 GCA_016793585.1 Archangium sp. | reverse complement strand
TCCGTCAGCAGGTACTCCAACAATGGGAGTGCATCTGGCTGTTCCAGAGCGTCCGTCAGAATGCGCGCCTCCAGCGACGTCTGCCCCGACTTCTCGAAGCGCACACCAGCGAGCGCTGCGGGCTGGCCAATCAGCGCCGCTAGCCCTTCGCCCGTCGGGGCCACCAGGTCATACCCACCCGTCAGTCCCTTCAGCCGCAGGAACCCCGGGTCGTTCTGCGCCGTCGCGTAGAAGTCGCTGCGCAACGTCGTCAGCACCCAGCCGAACCCGCTGCGCGCGAAGGCCTCGAGCGCCTGCCACAGCCGCTGCCTCGCCTGCGCCGTCACCTGCGTACTGGTGAAGACCTCTTCGAGTTGGTCCACCGCCAACAACACTCGTGGAGCCCGTTCGGGCTCCAGCACCGGTTTCACCACCAGTCGAAGCGCCACCTCGGGGTCCTTCGCGAAGGTCTCGACGAAGTCGCGCTGATTGCCGCCCCGTTTCTCCAGCTCTGGCAGAGCCCGCCACAGCTCGCGCGCCACGCCTTCCGCGACCAGCCCGTCGGTCTGCCGGGGAAGCACGAAGGCCGCCCGCCACTCCGACACCGACGAGTCGAGGTTGAAGCGCTTGAGGCTGGCCGCCACGCCCGCGCGCGCGAGTGAAGACTTGCCCGCACCCGACGCGCCGACGATGCACGCGAAGGCCAGCCCTTCCTCCCGCCAGCGCTGTCGCAGCAGCTCCTGCAGGTCGCCCGTCTCCTGCTCACGCCCGAAGAAGATGGGCGCGTCGTCCAGGTCGAAGACCTCCAGGCCGCGGTACGGAGCCCGAGTCCACCGAGCCCCGACGGGCACCTCGTCCTTGAGCAGCTCGTCCAGCAGCCTGCGCAGGTGCCCGAACAGCCGCTCTGCGAAGCTGACTGGCACGTCGAAGGAGTGGTACGCGCGCAGATTGCGGCCCTGAGCGTCACTGAAGTTCTCGCTGACGAACTGCTCCGCCAACTTGAACTGGGCCAGCATGTCCTCCCACTTCGTTCGGGGCTGCGCGTCGAGCTCTCGGCGGAACCCCGTCTCGTCCCGCCTCACGTACGCCAACAGGGCGGGCCGGGTCCCTCCGCTGTCTTTGCGGGCGGAGAGCATCAGCTCGAACTCGCGCTCCGTGCCGCTCCGGTACTCGGTGCCGTCCGGCCGGCGCATGCCGGTGGGACTGCCGAGGCGGCTCCATAGAATGAAGACCGCGATGTCGATGCCGTTGTCCTTCGACAGCACTGCCTCGATGCCCTGCTGGAAGGGTGTATCGAGTTGAATGGGGAGTTGTTCCCACAGCACCGTCTCGAGCCGCACCCGGTCCAGCCCGTATGAACGCTGAAGCTGCTCGATGACTTCTTCCGCCTTCTTCCGCTCGGCGAAGACGTCGCTCGGAGAGGAGATGAAGACGCGAACACGGCGGACCTGCGACATGACCCCTCCCAACCTCACGGGACAGTCTTACGTCAGGCTCCTCCGGCGGTGCCAGCGCGAGCGCAGCTCGCTGTACAGCAATACCCACGCCAGCACGGCCACTCGGGAAGTGGGCCACCCGGACCCACTCTGGTGTCCATCACGCAGTCAACTGATGGTCAGCTCGCGACGTGATGCGCGAGCTCTGTTTGGGACAGAAGCTGTGCGCGGCCGAGGCCCTCGCCCCACTGCCGGTTGATGATCTGCTCTAGGTGGCCCCGCTCGGGCAGTCGCGAGCAGTCTGGACGCTGAACTTGATGGTCGGTGACCATCAACAACCTTCCGGGTGGAACGCAAACCCTCGGAATGGCCGAGCCAGTGCCGACGGCATCGCTCGTGCTCTTCGCCCGCGCATGGCCACAATCGAACGACACGAATACACACTCGAGACGCTGCACGAAGCCCGAAGGGTGACTGCCAAAGCGCTCGATCGATGCGACACCGCGCGGGCTGCCGAGGCGCACGCCCTGGTCATTCTCCTCCTCAAAGGGATTGGCCGCGTCCGTGAGGCGTTGCTCGAAAGCGTCGCCTTCTTCGACCGCGCGAGGGCTGAGCCGCCATCTGTCCCCGTCGTCTCGAAGGACCTGATCGTCGCCGGTTGCCGGGCCTCGGTTATGGCGGCCATCGCGACGCCTGAGGTGCCTGTGGCCGCTGTGCGTGAGTCGCTCGGTGAGGTGCGGCGCATGTGCGAGCGGCGCGCCGTCTCGTCCAACGTGGTCGACCAGCTCGAGTTCGAGCTCGACGCGACCCTTGACCCCGAGCGCGACTGGAGCTCTCGGAGCCGCGCCCTCACGACTCGGTTCAAGAAAGAGGCGTACGCCCTCAACTGCTCTGAGTGCGCGACGCTCCGCTTCGCCTGGCGACACCGTGCGCACCTCACCCAGGCAGAGACCGCTCGCCTCGTCGAGTTACACCCGGGATGCCTTGCGGACCGCGGCCACCACCTCAAGGCTGAGTTCCTTCTTCGCAACCGCCGGCTCGTCGCCGCCGATGCGCAACTCCAGAGCGCCATCGCGGCTCTCTCCATCAAGGCGCTCCCGGTTCCGCTTCTCCAGACGGGTCTCGCCATCGCCCGCGCCCGGCGCTCTCGCGTCGATGTGGTCACGCGCCTGACCCAGCTCGACGCCGCGCTCGTCGACTACGAGTACCCCTACGACGAGTTCGAGGTGCGCCTCGAGGTCATCCGTCTGGCCAGCGCCCGGCTCCTGCCCCGCAGGCTGCCGCCGCGGCTCCTCGACAACGAGAGGAAGGCGGCCGTCCTCGCCCACCGCATCGACGCGCGCGCCCCGAGTTCTCAGTTCCGCCAGCGCCTCGCCGACGAACTCTCTCGCTGCAGCAAAAGGACCCCATGAAGACCCCACAGCAGTCACAGTTCGACGTGGACCTCGCCGGCCTCATCGACGTGCTCGGCGGACACCTCTACTCGAGCCCGGACGTCTTCGTTCGTGAGCTGCTCCAGAACGCGGTGGACGCGTGCACCTCGGGGCGAAAGCGCAGCAACGCCGTCGGCACCGTCTCGGTGAGCCTCGACACGAAGGCACGCACGGTCACCTTCGAAGACTCCGGCTCGGGGATGGACGAGGCCACCGTTCGCCACAGCCTCGCGCGCATCGGCGCCTCGACCAAGCGGGATGCCGAGGAGCGGGAGGCGTTGCTCGGCCGCTTCGGCATCGGACTCCTCGCCGGCTTTCTCGTTGCCGACGAGCTGGTGGTGGAGACCCGCAGTGTGCAGGGCGAGTCCCTCCGCTGGGTCGGCTCGAAGACGGGGCGCTATGTGCTCTCAGCGGGCTCCCGGTCCGGGCGTGGCACCTCCATCGCCGTGAAGCTGGAAGGGCGGGGCGCGCAGTACCTGGACGAGACACGGCTGCGCGAACTGGTCTCGAGGTACGGGCGCTACCTTCCCGTCGAGGTCAGCTTCGTCGTCGACGGCCGAGCCTCGCGAATCTCCGAGAAGCGTCCGTGGCTGGGTGGGGAACGTGAGTGGAATAGCTGGCTGCTGGGTCAGAACATCAAGCCGCTCGTCGTGCTCCCGGTTCGGCACGGTTCCACGCGTGGCCTGGTGTGGGTCGCCGACACGGGTAACGCGTTCTCGACGCCCGCTGTGGACATCTATGGGAAAGGAATGCCGGTGATGAAGGGTGCCGCCGGCCTGCTGCCTCGCTGGGCTGCGTTTTGCGGAGCGGTGTTGGACGGCGCCGACCTGCTCCCCACGGCAAGCCGGGAGGACGTGGTGCGCGATGATGGGTTTCGCGCGCTCGGCGAGGTGCTGGAGCGCACGCTGCTCGACTGGCTCACTGCGCAGGGCCGCGAGCGCAGCGGCGCGTTCATGACGTTGTTGGAGCGGCAGCCGCTTCTCATCAAGTCAGCGTGCTGCAGCTTTGCGTCGATGCGAAAGGCCGTCGGCCGCGTGCTCCCCTTCGAGACGACCGCAGGCGTGCACAGCTGGGAGCAGCTCCGCCGCTGTGCGACCAACGGAGTCATCCTGGGCGCTCACAGCGAGCGCGACTTCCAGAATGCGCGGGCGCTCACCGCTTCGCATGGAGTGCTCGTCGTCAATCAGGGCCACGTGCACGATGACGAGCTGCTGCGGCTGCTCGCGGCTGACGAGGACCTGCGCATCGAGCAGCTCACGCCTGAGCATCTGGCCCGGCTGGTGCGCGTCGACGAAGCCGCAGAGCGGTCCTTCGGCGCAGTGCTGGGTGTCATCCGTGCCTCGATGGGAGCCGACGGTGTCGACGTGAGCCTCGGCCGCTTCACGCCCGCTCAGATGCCCGCGATGCTCCTCACCACTGCGGATGAGCTCGAGGTGCGCGCCGTCCAGCTCGCCGAGCGTGCGACCGGTTTCACCTCGGCGTTCCTCTCTGCCTTCGGGCGGGCAGACCAGGGCAGGGTGCGCCTGGTGCTCAACCTCGACAACCGCCTGATTGCGTCTCCGCCCCAGGTGAAGTCGCAGGACGCGGCTGTCCGAGTGGTTCGCGTCCTCTACGCGCATGCGGCCTTGATGCTGCGGCGCAATCTCTCCCTCTCGGAGACCAATGCGTTCACTCAGGATCTGATGGCGTTGGCTGAGGTCTCACTTCGGGTGCCCGGCCTGCGGATGTGAGGTGGCCCTACGCCCTGGCGCGTGCTCATCATGAAGGAAGCCCAGGCCCGCTCCGGCTCCTCGGTCGAGCTGCGGGGCTCTTTGTGCTCCTGGGTTGCTGCTGAAGATGCACCTCGTCCGTGCGCAGCTCG
>JAEUJR010000981.1 GCA_016793585.1 Archangium sp. | reverse complement strand
CGCGCATGGAAGAGGCGCTCCACTCGATGGCCGGTCAGGAGTCGGCGCTCAAGCAGCTCGTGGTCATGAGCGAGCGCGTCGACGGCGAGTACACGTCACTGCTCGTGCACCTGCAGGAGCTGCGCACCCGTGTTTCGGTCGCGAAGTCGAGTCACAGCACCGTGCAGCTCGAAGGGCTCAAGTCGAGCGTGCAGCGGCTCAACGACGAGCTTGGCGCGATCTCCGAAGCGATGGAGGCCGTGCGGCGCGGCGACTTCACGCCCGTGAGCGACATCGGCGGCGGAGACGGCGGAGACAAGGATCGCACGCGTGTCAGAGACTGAGTGGGAGCAGGCCGTCGCGCGGGCCGTGAAGGCGATTCCGAAAGGCCAGACCGCCGGCTACGCGCTCGTGGCCCTGCTCGCTGGAAAACCCGGAGCCGCTCGGGCCGTCGTGCGCGCCCTTCATGGGCTCGACGAGGTGCCCTGGTGGCGCGTCATCAAGAGTGACGGCACCGTGGCGAAGGAGATGTTCACCAAGCAGGCGCCGAAGCTGAAGCGTGAAGGCGTCACGCTCACCGGAAGGCGGGTCGACGCGAAGCACCGCTGGAGACCGTGAGCGTCACGCCACGACAGGCTGCGCGCTCGTCAACTGCCGCGCGAACAGAAACGTCGACACGTTTCGCCACAACGAGTCCTGGAACGTCGAGCGGAAGAACCCGAAGTGCCCGATGGCCTGCGTCTCGAGCTCTTGCGGCGAGACGTGGTGCCGCTCGACGTGCGTGCCCGTGAAGAGCGCGTGCAGCGCGTCGACCGCCTGCTTCGGTGCGTAGTCGTCGTCCGAGATGCTGATGGCCCGCATCGGCGCCTTCACCCGCGCGAAACCGTCTTTGCCGACGCCGTGGCCGAGCATGTACTCGGGGTGCCGGCACCACCTCGCCCACTCGAGCGCGACGCCTTTGGGCAGATCTTCTCCGAGACCGAACTTTCCGGGAATGAAGCCGAACGTGGTGCCCAGCGCAGGCAGCAGGCCGTACCAGACCGCCGCTTTGTGCAGCTTCGAGAGGCCGCTCCAGTGGCCCCAGTAGCCGCTCTGCGAGCCGACGGTGACGATGCGATCGATGGCGCCGTTGCTCGCCGCGAGACCCAGCAGCTGCCCGCCCACCGAGTGCCCGACGACATGCAGCGGCCGCGAGCCCTTGTCCTCGAGCGCGAAGCGCAGCACGCCTTCGAGATCGCGCTCACCCCAGTCACGCAGCCGCGCCTCGAACCCTCGCAACCGCGCAGGCCGTGACTCACCGATGCCGCGATAGTCGAAGGTGAGCACCGTGCAGCCCTGCAGCGAGAGCCAGGCCGCGAAGCGCGCGTAGTACGCCTGCTTCACCGCCGTCGCGCCCGCGATCACCACGTACGGCCCGGCCGACTGGTCGCCAAACCGCCGCGCGCCCAGGGCGTAACCGTCGGTGGCGCTGATTCGAATGGGCGTCGGCATGCGCAAATGTCTCCACTGGAGACACTAACGACCATTCTGCCCCGGCGCAAGGCTCACCTGGTGTCGGGGTGGGTCAACGTGCGAGGCCGTCGACGAAGGCCGAGAAGACCTGGCGCGACCAGCTGTCGAGCAGCGAGCGCTTCACCTGCAGGCGGCGCACGATGGCGAGGCTCGCGAAGCCGTGGGTCAACGACCAGAACCCGAAGACGAGCTCCCGCACGGGCGTCTCACGGAACTGCTTCGAGACCTGGCCCGCGCGCAGCTCGGCGGCGAGCAGGCTGTAGGCGCGGGCGACCGAGTCTTCGAGCGCGGGAAAGCGGCCGTCTTCGTTCAACCGCCGACCGAACATGATGCGGTAGCGCGCCGGTTGATCGATGGCGAACGAGACGTAGGCGACGGCGAGGGCCATGAGCCGCTCTCGCGCGTTGCTCTTCTTGGCCGTCGCGAGCGCCTGCTCCATCTCGGTCAGTAGCGCCTGGTAACCGTCCTCGGCGACGGCCGCGAGCAGCGCCGTCTTGTCTTCGAAGTGGCGGTACGCGGCGCGGTGGTTCACGCCGACGCGCCGCGAGACCTCACGCAGCGTCAGCTCTTCGGGTGAGCTGCCCTCGACCAGCTCGACGGCCGCGGTGACGAGCGCGTTGCGCAGATCGCCGTGGTGGTACGTCTCGCGAGTGGCCTTCGAGCGGCGTGGCACGGGGGTGTTTGTACTTTCGGTCGGGAACGCGCGCGAGGCTTCGTCGGTGACGACTGCGCTTTCTTCCGACCGGCGTCGTGGGTAACCATGCCGCCGACTACCGGGCCTATAGCTCAACGGTAGAGCTGGCCGCTCATAACGGCTTGGTTGCAGGTTCGAATCCTGCTGGGCCCACTTCGACACGAGACTACGCTCGGCGGCTTCTCCGGGAGGGAGTCGACATGTCGAGAGTGTTGCCCGCGCTGCTGTTGGTGATGGTGTCGTGTACCCCTCCGCCGCCACCGGCAGAGACCTGCACCGAGAGCGTCTGCTACTCGCCCAGTGCGCTGACCTGCACCAGGGGCGCGACGTGCACGAGCGCGACGCCGACGGTGAAGGGCCTGACGCCGACCTCGTTCTCGGTGCGCCCGTCGTTGCCGCAGGGGCTCTCGCTCGGCGCGGGCGGCGTCATCTCGGGCACGCCGACCGCTCCCGCCAGCCGGCAGACGTTCACGGTCGTGGCCAGCCAGGACGGGCGCGACGTGAGCGGGTCGATCTCCATCGCGGTCGACGACCTCGCCATCAGCAGCCTCACCTTCGCGCCCGCGTCGCTCGAGTGCGCCGTCGGCCGCCAGTGCGCCGCGCAGGCCACCACCATCGGCGGCACGCCGACGTCGTTCACCATCACGCCGGCGCTGCCTGCGGGCCTCGCGCTCAACGCGCAGACGGGCGGCATCTCGGGAACACCGAGCGCCCCTTCGGCAGCGGCGAGCTACACGGTCACCGCGATCAACGCGCTGGGCAGCACGACCGCGACCATCTCCATCAGCGTCAGCGATCGCGCGCCCACGGGCCTCGTCTACGCGGGCCTGCCGCTGCTCTGCCGGCTGGGTCAGGCGTGCGCGCTCGCCGCCCCCACCGCGATGGGCGGAGCCATCTCGAGCTTCACCGTGATGCCGACGCTCCCTGCGGGGTTCACGCTCGACGCGAGCACCGGCGCCATCTCGGGCACACCCACGAGCGTCGGCTCGCAGGACTTCACCATCTCGGCCAGCAACGGCGCAGGCAGCACCACGGCGGTCGTCACCATCATCGTGCGTGACGCAGCGCCGACCGGGCTCACCTACTCGCCCTCGTCGGTCACCTGCGTGCTCGGCATGGCGTGCTCGCTGCCCGCACCGACGGCCATGGGCGGAGCCGCCACCGCGTTCACCATCGACCCCGTGCTGCCGCCGGGCCTCGCGCTCAACCCCGCCACGGGCGCCATCTCGGGCACGGCGACGACGGTGCAGAGCGCGAGCGAGTACACCGTCACCGCGACGAACTCGGGCGGCATGGTCGGCACCACCGTCACCATCACCATCAACGACGTCGCGCCGAGCGCCCTCAGCTACCCGGCCTCGAGCGTCAGCTGCCCGCAGGGCATGCCGTGTTCACTCGGCCCGCCCACGGCCTCGGGTGGCACCATCACCTCGTTCACCGCGAGCCCCGCGCTGCCCGACGGCCTCTCGCTGAGCACGCAGACCGGCCTCATCTCGGGCGCTGCGCGCGGCACGGTGGGGTCGACCACCATCACCATCACGGCGACGAACTCGGGTGGCAGCACGATGACGACCGTGACCATCACGGTGACCGAGACGGCGCCCGGCACCATCGTCTACCCGCAAGCGCTGATCTGTCAGCGCACCGTGCCGTGCCGTGTTCCCGGCCCCACGCTGACGGGTGGCACGCCGACGAGCTATTCGATCATGCCGTCGCTGCCGATGGGCCTGTCGATCGATGCGACGACCGGCGCCATCGGAGGAACGTCGCCCACCCTCGCCGCCAACGCGACGTACACGGTCACCGCCACCAACGCGGCAGGCACCACCACCGGCACCGTCGTCGTGCGCGTGAACGAGCTGGCGCCCGCGGACCTCATGTACGCATCGGCCGCCGTCGTCTGCGACATCAACGTGGCCTGTGCCGTCGCCGCGCCGACCGTCGGTGGCGGCCCGGTCGCGAGCTTCAGCATCTCGCCCTCGCTGCCAGCGGGCATGAGCCTCACCACGGCGACTGGAGAGATCAGCGGCACGCCGACGAACCCGACCGTGGGCGCGACCACGTACACCGTGACGGCCACGAACTCGGGCGGCTCGACGACCACCACCTTCACGCTCCGGGTGCGTGATCTTCCGCCCGCTGGGCTCGCCTACTCGCCTTCGACGGTCACCTGTGGGCGGGGAGCAGTCTGCTCCATCGGCCCGCCGACGAGCACGGGCGGCACCATTCTGTCGTACGCGGTGAGTCCTGCGTTGCCTGCGGGCCTCTCGCTCGCGTCGGCCACCGGCCTCATCACCGGCCGCGCGATGAGCCTCGCTGCGGCACAGGCCTTCACCATCACCGGCTCGAACGCCGAGGGCATGACGACCGCCACGCTCGTCATCGACGTCATCGAGCTGCCGCCTGCTGGCCTCGCGTACCGCCCCGGCATGAGCTGCACGCCCAACGTGCCGTGCAGCGCGCAGCCGAGCTCGACGGGAGGGCCCATCACCTCGTGGTCGGTCTCTCCCACGCCGCCGTCATGGGTCACCTTCGATCCCGCGACCGGCAACTTCTTCGGCACCTCACCCACCGTGCAGACGCCGGTGGTGCTGACGGTGACGGGCACGAACGGGCTCGGCTCGACGACGGCGCCCATCGCCATTGGCGTCTTCGCTCCGACGACACCCCTGACGATCAGCGGCGCCTTCACGCTGTCGGACTTCAAGGGCTTCGGCGTCGACCCGACCACGCCCTCACGCGTCTACGCCGTCGACTTGAGCGGGCGCGTCTTCCTCTCGACCAACACGGGCGCGAGCTGGGCGCTGCAGTGCACCTCGCGGCAGGGCACGGTCGGCACCGTCGACTACGGCAACGTGCTCGTCTCGCCCACTGGTGCAGCCTTCGTGAACGATCACACGACGGTCGACCGCATCAGCGCGCAGAACGGTGGGCCCTGCACGCCCCTCACCCGCCCGGTGTGGGCGTCGTACGAGACCGACGACTGGTTCGCGTTCACCCCGACGGGCACCATCTACGCGTGGAACTACTCGACGGGTCTGGGTCAGTCGACCGACGACGGCACCACCTTCACCACCATCGCCGGCTCGCAGCCTTCGTTGTTCCGCTCCCTGGCCGTCGACCCGTTCGACCCGATGCGCGTACTTTCGGTGCACCAGAGCTTCGGCACGCTCGTGGGGCCGTCGACGGTGCTGAACGCGAACACCACCGCGTACTCCTACGGGCTGCTGTTCGACCCCGTGCATCAGGGGTTCGTCTTCATTCGGTCGACCGGTCAGTACTCCACCAACGGCGGCACGACGTGGGCCTCGAATGGGCTGATGAACGTCGGCGCCTTCGACGCCAGCGGAGCCGGCTACCGCCTCGAGGTGTTGACCGGGCAGGTTCGGCTGCGCAAGGCGCCCGCGCTCAACGTGGCGACTCCGGTGTGGTCGACCATGGCGTCGTTCACCGAGACGACGATTCCGGCGGGCTCGGCGGTGAAGGTCTCTGGCCAGACGGTGGTGGTGGCGCTCGGAACGCGTCTGTTCGTGAGCTCGAACGGAGGCACGAGCTTCGGGCCCGTCGCGATCGCCGAGCCCTCGATTCAGCCGCTCGCGAGCGCGGTCGCCGAGGCGGGCTCGACCGTCTACCTTGCGCTCTCCACCCAGCTGCTCCGCTCGACCGACACGGGGGCCACCTGGTCACAGCTCGGCGTGTCGACGCCGCCGGGTGCACGCATTCACCTCAGCGCGACCAACCCCAACGTCGTGTACGTGCGCCGCGAGCAGTACAACAGCACCTACTTCTCGACGCTGCTGTCCACGACGAACGGGTTTCAGACGACGACGTCGTCGAGCTCGAGCGGTGGCTGGTACAGCTGGGCGAGCGCGTTCGCGTTCAACGAAGCGGCGCCCACGACGGCCTACGCGCTGGGCTGGAGCCGCGCCGAGAAGACGACGACGGCGCTCGCCTTCACGGGAACGGCGGTCACGTCGTCACCGAGCAGCTGGTTCGTCTGGTACCCCGGGCACAACGCCGAAGTGAGCCCGTGGAACGACGATCAGGTCTTCTACCGCTCCGACGCTTCGCTCTGGCGGTACACGCACTCGACGACGACGAACACGAACCTCACGGCGACGCAGCCCCTGAGCGACGTCGCCGGCCTCGACGTGGTTCGCCGCGGGCCCAGCTCGTATCTGCTGCGGTTGATCTCGGGCACGGGTGAGCTGGCGGAGTCGACCAACGGCGTCACCTTCACGCGCGCGGCACCGAACGGCGGCCTGCAACAGACGCAGCACCGCATTCTCGTCGAAGCGAGCACCAACCCGAACCTGGTCGCGACCGCGCCGCTGCTGTCGGGCTCGCAGGTCGCGCTCTCGTTCTCGGGCGGCACGACGTGGCTGACGGTGAACGCGGGCTGCTCGGCGATTCGTGATCTCGCCTTCGTCGGCAACCAGCTCTTCATCGCCTGCCAGGCCGAGCCGCTGCGCACGTTGACCCTGCCGTGAAGGGAACCGGCGCCGTCTCACACGTGTCCCTGCTGCACTGACGTCCAAGGGAGAACTCCATGCGCTTCATCGCCCTGTCGCTGCCGCTGCTCGCCACCGCGGCGCTCGCGCAAGACGCGTCGTTCGACGCCGCCAACAAGTACCTGGCGGAGCAATCGTTCTCGAAGGCCTGTGAAGGGTTCGAGGCGTTCCTCAAGGCGAACCCGTCGGCGGCGCAGAGCCGGGAGGCGACGGCCAAGCGCGCCTTCGCCTGCTGGAAGGTGGGCAAACGTGACGGCTCCACCGAGCTGACGAAGCTGGCCGACACGGGCGAGCAGGACTTCGCGCGCGCGTATGCGCAGTGGGCGCTGTCGGCGCAGGGCTACCGCAACGCGAACCAGGCGATGCCGCTGCTCAAGACGGCCACGAAGGCCGAGGGCCGCGTCGGTGACGAAGCGCGAAGGCTGCTGGTGGGCATCTGCCTCGCCCAGCTCGACAACTACCTCTACGACGTCAAACAGGCCGACCTGCTCACCAACACGGTGCTCGAGGTGGCGACGAACGAGACCGACAAGGCGCACGCGCGCTTCGGCCGCGCCCAGGTGCTGGTGCGCAACGAGCAGACGCGCAGCAAGGGTGAACAGGAGCTCACCGAGGTCGGCGGCGGAACCACCTCATGGGCCGACGACGCCCTGTTCCTGCTCGGCCAGCAGCGCGAGAGCCACGAGAAGTACACCGACGCGCTCAGCATCTACGACGGCATCGTCAAACGGTTCTCGCCGACGACGTCGAACCGGCACGGTGACGCGCGCAACGCGGCCGAGAACATTCGCCGGCCCACCCTCTCGGTGAGCGCGTACCAGGTGACGTTGCCGGGGCTGAAGCTGCCGGTCTCGCTCAGCTGGCGAAACGTGAAGCAGCTGACGTGGAAGCTGCGCCGGGTCGACCCCTTCCTCGGCAAGGGCTACCCCGACTCCCCCGACGCGTACCAGGGCGGCGCGGTCGAGAAGACGTGGAGCGAGACGCTCGAGGTGAAGACCGCGTACGCGCCGGGCAGCCGCAGCTTCGAGCTCGAGCTGCCGTCGCCGGGCCTCTTCGTGCTCGAGGCCAGCGGAGACGGCCAGACCGCGAGGGACTTCGCCCTGCAGAGCCAGCTCGCCGTCGTCACCAAGAGCGATCGCAAGCAGGTGCAGGTGTTCGTCACCGACGTCGAGACGGGCAAGGCGCAGCCCGACGCCGAGGTGATGCTCATTCGCGGCAACTTCGAGAGCAGCCAGGTCGTGCGCGCGAACGCGCAGGGCCTCGCCACCTTCACCTTCCCCACCGAGACGTCGAACGCCTCGCACTTTGTCTGGGTGAAGGCAGGCCCGCAAATCGCCCACGCGCGCGCAGGCGACGCGTACTGGTCGAGCTGGTCGAAGCAGGAGCTCGCCTACGTGCTGATGGATCGGCCGCTCTACAAGCCGGGCGAGACCGTGGGCCTCAAGCTGTTCCTCCGCCAGCGCGAAGGCGGCCCGTCTGAGCCCATCGCCAACCGCACCGTCACCGTCAGCGTGAGAGACCCGAACGGGAAAGAGGTCGCCAAGCCGTCGCTCACCACCAACGCGTTCGGTACGGCGTCGTTCTCGGTGCCGCTGCCGAAGACCGCCACGCTCGGCGCCTGGTACGTGCAGGTGCACGAGTCGAATCGCTCGTACCAGCAGCCGTCGCTCACGTTCCGCGTCGAGGAATACAAGCCGCCCGAAGCGACCGTCTCGGTCAGCCCCGTCGGCAGCCCGAAGCCCGGCGAGAAGGTGAAGCTGAAAGTGACGGCGAAGTACTACTCCGGCGGGCCGCTCACGGGAGCCCAGGGCCGCGCGGTCGTCACCGTGTCGGGCTGGCAGCACCAGTTCGGCAAGTGGCCCGACGAGGAGCAGGACGGCCCGCCGACGTACGCCGGCTACGACGACTATGAAGACGAACGGCCGTATCGCCGCGGCCGCTCCTACGGCGGGTACTACGGAGCGATCGCGACGCACACGCTCGTGTTCAAGACTGGCGCTGACGGCACCGCCGAGATCGAGGTGCCCACCACGAACGATCAGCCCGGCGACCTGCAGGTCTCGGCGCAGGTCTTCGTCACCGACTCGTCGCGCCGCGAGATTCAGGGCGCGGGCTCGGCGAAGGTGTCGAGCTCGAAGTACTTCGTCGACGTTCGCAGCGATCACTTCCTGTACCGGCCGGGCGAGAAGGTGACGCTGCGCCTGCGCTCGGAAGACGCGAACGGCCGCGCGATGTCGCCCGACGTGGTGGTGCGCCTCTCGCGCATCTCTGACCCGAACACCGGCGCGATGTCGAAGATCGCCGAGGCGCGCACGAAGATCGTCGACGGGCGTGGGGTGTCTCAGCTCGACGCCGACGCGTTGGGCGCCGTTCGCTGTGAGGTCTTCGACGTCGAGGCACAGCCGGGCGCTGCGCCGCTCGCCACGACCGATCTCTGGCTCACCTCCGACACCAAACCGATTCCGCCGCCGGGTCCCGGTTTTCAGCTGCTGAT
>JAEUJR010000966.1 GCA_016793585.1 Archangium sp. | reverse complement strand
AACGGCGATCTCGACGGCATCGACGCGGCGATTCGCTCCGCGAAGGCCGAGACGGGCAAGCCCACCCTCATCGTCGTGAAGACCACCATCGGCTTCGGTTCGCCGAACAAGGGCGGCAAGTCGAGCTCGCACGGCAGCCCGCTGGGCCACGACGAGATCGCGCTCACGAAGAAGGCGCTCGGGTGGGATCCAGAGAAGAAGCTGTGGGTGCCCGACGAGGCGCGCGCGCACTTCATGAAGGCCGTCGACGCCGGCAAGCAGAAGCAGAGCGAGTGGCAGGCCCGCTTCGACGCGTACGCGAAGGCGTTCCCCGAGCTCGCGAAGGACTTCGAGCGCGTGATGAAGGGTGAGCTGCCGACGAACTTCCGTGACGGGCTGCCCACGTTCGCGGCTGGCACCGGCGTCGAGTCACGCACCGCCGCGGGTCAGGCGCTCAACGCCGTCGCCCTCAAGGTGCCTGAGCTGTTCGGAGGCGACGCCGACCTGAGCGGCTCGACGAAGACCTCGCTCAAAGACGGAGGCAGCTTCGACGGCCAGACCGGCGCGGGCCGCAACATTCACTTCGGCGTGCGTGAACACGCGATGGCGGCGATCGCGAACGGCATCTCGTACCACGGCGGTCTGCGGCCCTTCACCGCGACGTTCTTCTGCTTCACCGACTACATGCGCCCGGCCGTTCGCCTCGCGGCCATGAACCACCTGCCCGTCGTCCACGTGTGGACGCACGATTCGATCGGCCTCGGCGAAGACGGGCCCACGCACCAGCCGGTCGAGCACCTGATGGCCATGCGCACGATGCCGGGCCTGCACGTCGTTCGGCCTGGAGACGCTGCTGAAGCCGCTGAAGCGTGGGTGTACGCGCTCGGCCGCAAGAACGGCCCGACGGGGCTCGTGTTGAGCCGCCAGAAGATCCCCACGTTCGATCGCGCGACGATGGCGCCGGCGGCGGGGCTCCACCAGGGCGGGTACGTGCTCGCCGAGGCGACGGGTGGAATGCCGAAGGTGATTCTCATGGGCACGGGCAGCGAGCTGCAGCTCGCCGTCAAGGCACGGGAGCAGCTCGAGAAAGACGGCATTCCCACGCGCGTCGTCTCGATGCCCTGCCTCGAGCAGTTCCGCGCGCAGCCCAAGAGCTACCAGGAGCAGGTGCTGCCGAAGGCCGTCACGGCGCGCGTGTCGATCGAAGCGGGCGTGACGATGGGCTGGGAGCGCTTCGTGGGCGACCGCGGCATCGCCATCGGCGTCGACACCTACGGTGCGTCGGCTCCCGACAAGATCCTCTACGAGCAGTACGGCATCACTGCCGCGAAGGTCGTCGAGGCCGCGAAGTCACTGCTCTGAGCTCGATGCAGGTCGGCGCAGCGAGGGGGCCACCCGAGTTCGAGCCGCATGGCTGCTCCGTCGTCACGGGCAGAGACGACGAGCTCGTCTTCGTCACCCGCGCCGTCGTTCCCATCTCTTCGGTTCCCGAAGCCCAGCACGTGGCGCTGCTGCAGCAGGCGCTCGTCGATGGCTGGCATCGGAAGGCCGCGACGCCTGCCCGGCTGTCGGCGTTCGTCGAGGTGCTGCATCAGCGGCTGCTCGCGCAGACGAGGACTCCGGGAGCGCAGCAGTGGCGACTCGAGCTGTGTGCGATGGCGGTCGAGCCCGACTCCGTCTGGGTCGTGCACGTCGCCGATCATCGCGTGTGGCAGGTGCGCGGGTCGCGCGTCGAGCGCCTCACCGTCGACGAGACCCTCGCCGAGTTGATGCGCCGACAGGGGCTACCGCTGCCCGAAGGGGTCGACCGCATCACCACGCGCGCGCTGGGGCTCGAGTGGTCTGACGATCAGCCCATCGTCGTCTCTCGTCATGCCTGGCAGCCTGGCGACTGCTTCGTGCTGACGACGGGCTGGTTTCACCGCGAGCAGTCTGACGCGGCCTGCGAGACCCTGCTGCAGCGGGCGGGCGCCATTCCCGACGCTGAGACGGCTGCACGCTTTCTGCTGGCCGAACGGTCGCTCTCTCTTGGCCCATCGAGCTACGGGTTCGCGAGCACCGGAGTGCTCGTCGTTTTCCCCTGACGGATGTTCCTGTGACAGGAACGTCACAAGGGGTCATGCTGCGCAGGTGAGCAATGGGGAGCGGCCCAAAGCAGGGCCGAGCATCTGGATCTGGGCGTTCGGCTACTTCGCCGCGTACGCGCCCTACAGCGCCCTGACGAAGGCCCTCAGCGACGGGCAGCTCGGCGACAAGGTTCCCGGCAATCGAATTCTCCCCGTCTCCACCACGGCCAGCTTCATCGCGATGCTGCTCTTCGTCTTCGCCACCGGCTGGTGGAAGGTCGCGACCCGCAAGAAGGTGGGCTCGCTCGAGGTGCCGGCGCCCACGCGGTGGACTGCGCTGTCGGGGTTGTGTGGCGCGACGATTCTCACCACCACCACGCTCGCGTACACGATCGAAGGCGTCTCGATCGTCTTCATGATGCTGCTGATGCGGGGCGGGGTGCTCTTGATGGCGCCGCTCGTCGACGCGCTCTCGGGTCGCAAGGTGCGGTGGTATTCGTGGGTGGCGCTCGCGTTGACGATGGCCTCGCTCGCCGTCGCGACGCTGGGCCGCGCCGAGCTGAAGTTCTCGGGCCTGGCCATTCTGAACGTGGCGCTCTACCTGAGCGCGTACTTCGTGCGGCTGCGCTTCATGAGCCGGCTCGCGAAGAGCGACTCGCCCGACGTCACCAAGCGCTACTTCGTCGAGGAGCAGTTCGTCTCGACGCCTGCTGCGCTGTTGGCGCTGGCGGCCCTGGGGCTCATCGGCGCCGGAGGCCTCGAGGAGTTCCGCCGGGGCTTCGTCGAGTTTCCGTTCACGCCCCAGGTCGGCTGGGCCGTGCTCATCGGCGTGCTCTCGCAGGGCACGGGCATCTTCGGAGCGCTGGTGCTGCTCGACAAGTCGGAGAACTCGTTCTCGGTGCCCGTGAACCGCGCCTCGAGTGTGCTGGCCGGAGTGCTCGCGACGCTCTCGATGTTCGCGCTGGGGCTCGGAAAGCCACTCGATCTGCATGAAGGCATCGGGGCGGCGATCGTGGTGCTCGCGATTCTGGTGCTGAGCATCGCGCCGATGATCGAAGCGAAGCAGAAGAAGACCGCCGCTTCGTGAAGCGGCGTGGCGATGCTGTCTGGCGGGCGACAGAACCAGCGCGTGACGGTCTCTGCGCGCGCGCCAATATCGAGCGGCCACAGCAACGCCTCCGAGAGCTTTGGTGCTTCGGAGGTGCGGCCGGGGCCTCGCGCGGTTGGCCTCGGTGAGGTGACTCTCAGGTCAAGGGCACGGGCGACCCGTGCCGACTCGAGGTCATGGCGGTCGAGGTGGTGCGTTGGTTTTCTGCTCGACGACGATGGCGGCCGCGAAAGGCCCCGTGTCTTCGTCGACGTCGCTGCCCTCCACGGCCAGGCCCGAGATGACGCCGTCGAGATAGAGCGCGTCGCCACAGCCGAGCCCGTCACGGAAGAACACCGCGAAGTCGAAGAGTGAGACCTCGTCGCGAGAGATGGCGAGCACGACGGTTCCATCGCGGCGCACGCCCACGCCATTCCGAATCGCGCGGTGGCTCGAGCCGCGTTTGAACGACGGCTGCACGACGCCAGCGAGCAGCAGCAGCGGGCCCGACTGCGTGGCCTCGAGCACGCCGTCGGCACTGAACTCGGTGCTCTCGACGACGTGCGCGCCGGTTGCCGTGACGAAGAAGACCCCGTTCGGCTTCAAGAAGAAGTTGCCCGCGCCGCTCCGCAGGTTGATCGCGTGAAGCTCGCGACCGCCCGAGATGAGCAGCCCTGTTGGCGTGAGGTCGGGCTCGAAGATGCCGGCGTTCATTCGCGCGATCCCGCTGCCTGTCAGCCGCGTGCCGCCCTCGGTTCGTCGAATGCGCACGGTCGTGGTCTGCAGTGGCGCCTCGACGACGTGGTAGCGCGCGCCTTCGAAGTCGATGAGGGCTCCGACGTTCGGGGCGTGAAACCCGAGCCGCCACAGCCGCGGCGCCCAGAGGGCCAGCACCAGCATCCCGAGCACGGCGATGACGACGCGCTTCATCGGCTCAGCATCGCGTCAGCGTGTGCAGTTTTCGTGCAGCCACTACTTGCGGCTGCGCTTTTCGATCAGCCCGGCCGTGCGAGTGCCCGCACGAACACCGACCCCGTCGAGCGAGCCGTTCTCGAGCTTCACGAAGAGGTCACTCTCTGGCGCCGAGAGCGCCTGCACCAGCCGCGCTTCGGTCACGTCGGAGTGTTTCACCAGCAGCAACTCGAGCAGCCAGTCGGTGCCATAGGCGCTCCCGATCTGGGCGCGCGGCTTCTTCGCGAGGAACGCCGCCGCAGCCGACAGGCGCAGCTGCTGGTCTCCCTCGTCGCCCCCCGGGAGCGGCACCGACTCACAGGCCTCGAGTTCGTGGCGGTGGAACGAGACGTGCGGCAACGCGAGGGCCTCGAGCCGCTGCACCACTCGCGGCGAATAGAGCGTGCTCATCAGGTCGTCGTTGGGCCCCGGGCGCAGCACGGGAATGGAGTCGTCCTTCAGCAGCCGCAGCGGTCGTCGCTCTGGGAAGAAGACGAGCCAGTGCTCGGTCCACGTTCGACCCGCCGCGCCGTGAACGATCTCGAGTGGCACTGCGCGAAACCGAGCCCCCTCGGCCTCCAGCGCAGCCACGAAGGCCGTCGGCACGACGACGGCGCCCTGCGGCGCGCTCTCCCAGGGCAGCGGCCGTCTCTGCTCGGTGCTCCGCCGAATCTCGTCGCGGCCGGAGTCGCGGTCGGCGCCCTCGAGCTCTGCCTTCGCCGTCACCCGCCGAGGTGCTCCGTGCCGGCCATCGACGTTCGAGGCCTCGAGCTCGTCGACCCACTCGTCGAACGGCTCCGAGTCGAGCAACAGCCAGCTCGTGCCCGCGAGGTGTGGGGCACAGCTGATCGAGCAATACGTCAGCTTCACGACGCCAGGTTCAGCCGGCCTTCAGCTTCACGACCTGCCCGGTGATGGTCACCTCGGACGGCAGCGGGAAGATGAAGAAGATGGCGCCGATCACGCGCGCCCACGGGGTGTACTGCGTCATGTGGTACCGCACGCGCACCACGCCATCACCGCCGAGCTTCTTCACCTCGGGAATGAGCGTCTCGCGGAAGCCAGCCTCGAGATCGGTGCCGATGACGTCGATGTTGCCGAAGAGCAGCACGCCCGCGCGGTGCACCTGCACCATGCCGAGCACGTCGTGGGGCGCCGAGATGTCACCGGCCGTCACGAAGATCTCCTGCCCGGGCGCGCCGGGCACCGAGGGAAGGGCGATGGAGTTCACCACCGTGCAGCTCGAGGCAGTGACGACGGCGAAGCAGAGGAGAAGGGATCGCATGGGTGGTTACTCCGTGAAGACGATGACTTCGCCGGTGACGGTGACGTAGCGCTCTTTGGTCTCGATGCGGCCGCCGCCCGAGAGCACCGAGGTGACGGTGTTGTACGCGCGCTGGGCCTTCTCGACGTCGGTCGACGGGTTCTCGTCGAGGAACTCGATGTTGATGACGCCCTGGCCGCCCATACGCGCTGCCTCTTTCGCGAGCGCGTTGTGAATGGTGCCGTCGAGCTGGGCGTCGCCGATGTCGCCGTAGCCGCCCCACTCCTGGCCGTAGCCGCGAATCTGCACGAAGCCCACCGTGCGGAACTTTCGCGGCGCGCCGCCGGTCGAGAGGAACAGCGTGTTGTCGCTCTGCGGAATGCTCGACAGCCGCGCGCCCCGCACGACGGCGTTGCAGGCGGGCAGCACGAGCAGGGCTACGACGATGAGCGTGAGCCGATTCACAGGGGACCTCCCGTGGTGCCGGTGGGCGCTGGCGCTCCGGGCAACGACGGCGGCATGCCCTGCGGCGCGCGGCGAACGCGCACGAGCTCTCCGGTGATGGTGACCTCGGAGGGCAGCGGCGCGAAGAAGAAGATGGCGCCGACGATCTTCGCGGCCGTCGTGTAGTTCGTCTGCTGCACCTTCATGTTGATGAGGCCGTCGGCGTTGGCGCGCCGAATCTGCCCTTCGACCTCGCTCACGGCCGCCTCCAGATCGGTGCCCGCGGGGTCTGCGAAGCCGAACAGCAGCACGCCGCGGCGGGTGACCTGCACGATGCCGACGCTCTCGTACGGCTCGGACAACCCCTCGGCGCTCACGAAGATCTGCCCCTGGGCGCGCTGGCTCGGCAGCGCTGCGTAGTTCACGGCGGTGCACGCCGAGAGCCCCAGGAGGAGCAGGTGAAGCTGTCGATGCATGAAGCCTCCCGCGAGAAGGCGTCGACTCTGGCTCCCGCGGCGGCTGCGGCAAAGCGCAATCGTCAGCGCTTCTTGATCCAGTACAGGCGCGGCAGCTCTGGGGGCGCCATCACCGAGGCGAGCATGATGCCGACGGCGATGACCGCGAGCGCGATGAAGACGAGGGCCTGCGCGTCGAGCGGCAGGCGGGGGAAGCGGCCCCGCGCCTGCCGAACCTCGCCGATCAAGGTGCCGATGCGCATCGTCAGCACTTCGCCTGGCGCGAGGGTGAGCAGAAACCCCTCGGCTGACTCCTTCACGCGGCCCGAGGCCACCAGCTCGCTGAACGTCTTCGCGCCGTCGCCGTGAAACGACACCTCGCCTTCGACGCCGGTCGAGAAGCGCACCTCGAGGCCCGTCGGCACCCACGTGAGCTGGGCCTTCGCGGCAGAGCCGATGGCGACGTCGTCGTCGGGGCCATCACCCAGGCGCAGGGTGGTGCGGCCGCGCCCATCGAGCACCTCGGCGTTGAGCCGCCGGCTGCCCCACCGAAGCCGGGCCTCCCACGCAGAGTCTGGCGCAGCGACCGTCTTCATCGGGCGCCCTTCGTAACGCCGTGGCGGTGGCCTGTCATCCCGCCCCGAAAATGAAACAGCCGGTGCTCCGCGAAGGAACACCGGCTGCTCACTGAAGCGGCTCGAGGGCCGCTTACTTCTTCTTCAGCTCGTCATCGATGACCGCCTTGAAGGCGTCGATCGGCTGCGCGCCGACGACCTGGCGGCCGTTGATGAAGAACGTCGGGGTGCCGTTCGCGCCGACCCGCATGCCCTCGTTCGAGTCGTCGGTGACGTACTTGTCGAACTTGTTCGAATCGAGCGCCGCGCGGAACTTGCCCATGTCGAGCTTCAGCTCTTCGGCGTAGCGCTCGAGCGACGGGCGATCGAGGGCCTGCTGATTCGCGAAGAGCTTGTCGTGGTACTCCCAGAACTTGCCCTGCTCGTTGGCCGCCATCGAGGCCATCGCGGCCGGCTTGGCGTTGTTGTGGAACGGCAGCGGCTGGTGCTTGAAGACGACCTTGATCTTGCCCTGGTACTGCTTCTCGAGGTCGTGAAGCGTCGGCACCACGCGCGAGCAGAACGGGCACTGGAAGTCAGAGAACGCGATGATGGTGACGGGAGCGTTCTTCGGGCCGTTGACCGGCGCGCCGTTGATGTTGATGTCGGTGACGACCTTCTGGGGCTCGGGAGCGCCCGGAGCCGCCGGAGGAGGCGCCTTGCCGGCTTCCTTCTGCAGCTCGGCGTACACGTTCTCGAGCTTCACGCCGCGCGCGAGCACCTGGTCGGCCTTCTTGATCTC
>JAEUJR010000953.1 GCA_016793585.1 Archangium sp. | reverse complement strand
GTGCAGTGCAGGCCGCGGTTGAAGTCGTTGGAGTCGCCGAGCATGTCGAGCGCCGGCTTGCCCATGCGCGTCATGATGCCCATGTTGAGCGCGACGTAGACGCTGTCGGTGATCTCGATGCCGATCTTCGAGTGCTCGCTGTTGAGCGGGCCCATCACGTAGGGCACCACGTACATGGTGCGGCCCTTCATCGAGCCCGCGAAGTGGCCCTTGAGCATCGAGTACGCCTCGTCGGGCGCCTTCCAGTTGTTGGTCGGGCCGGCCTCTTCCTTCGTGGGCGTGCAGATGAAGGTGAGGTGCTCGACGCGCGCGACGTCGTTCGGGTTCGAGCGGTGCAGGTAGCTGCCGGGGTGCTTCTGCTGGTTGAGCGGAATGAGAATGCCCTTCGAGACGGCGAACTCGGTGAGGCGCTTCTTCTCGTCGTCGCTGCCGTCGCACCAGATCACCTGATCGGGCGTCGTCATCGTGGCCATCTCGTTGACCCAATCGAGCAGCCGTTGGTTCTTCGTCAGATGCGTGGTGACAGTGGGCATGGTCTCTCGCGGAAAAGGGAGCGCGTGGCCCCCGGAACGCTCAGGTGCGTCTCACGCGGCCCGGGGTGGATCAAGACGGAAGGCCTCATCGGATCCATGAGTCATTCGAGAGGATGCGCTGCGTCAGCCCCACCCCGCTGGAGCGCCGAAACGGTTCGACAGCAAACGACTGACGACATGTCCGAGGCGTGCCAGCCTGCCGCGCCATGAGCGCAAACGAGCGGACGAGCGCGAAGGCGGGCATTCCGGGCGTGTTGGCGGGCTTTGGGTCGGAGCTCTCAAGCGAAGCCGAGCCCGGAGCGCTGCCCCGTCATCAGAACGCTCCGCGCCGCGTGCCGATGGGGCTGTTCGCCGAGCAGCTGAGCGCCACGCCGTTTCTGGTGCCGCGCGCGCAGAACCGGCGCAGCTGGCTGTACCGCATTCGTCCGTCGACCGAGCAGAGCTACTTCCGCCCGCTGCCGCACCCGGGCGTCTCGGCGTGGGGCTCGCATCTGGCGCCCAACTCGTTGGGGTGGAAGCCGCGCCCGTTGCCGATGACGCCCACCGACTTCATCGACGGCCTCATCACCGTGGCCATCGGTGGCAGCGCGGCAGATCAGGCCGGCCTCGCGATTCACAGCTTCGTCACCAACGTCGCCATGGTGAACAAGGCCATCTGCTCGGCCGACGGTGACTCGGTGCTGCTCTCGGACGAAGGCGAGGTGCAGGTGCGCACCGAGTTCGGCCGCTTTCGCATCGGGCCTGGCGATCTGCTGCTGATTCCGCGCGGCGTGCGCTTCGCGGTCGACCCGCTCGGCGGCGCCAGTCGGCGCGGCTGGTGGATCGAGGCGTTCGGCTCGGGCTTCGAGCTGCCCAACCGCGGCGTCGTCGGCGCCAACGGGCTCGCCGAGCCTCGTCACTTCGTCGCCTGCGAGGCCGAGTACGAAGACGCCGAAGGCGAGTGGATGATCATTCAGAAGTATGGCGGCTCGTTCTACGCGGCCGAGACCACGCACAGCCCCTTCGACGTGGTGGCCTGGCACGGCAACGCGGTGCCGCTCGTCTACGATCTGGCGCGGTTCTGCCCGGTCGGGTCGGTCGCGTTCGATCACCCCGACCCGTCGATCTTCACCGTGCTGACCGCGCCGTCGGGCATGCCGGGCCGCAACGTCTGCGATCTCGCCGTCTTCCCCGCGCGCTGGGACGCGGCCATGCACACGTTCCGCCGGCCGTACTACCACCGCCAAGCCGCCACCGAGTGGAACGCGATTCTCACCGGGCACACCTCGAACCGCGTCTACTCCCGCGGAGGCAGCTTCCTCACGCCGCCCATGACGCCGCACGGCATCACGCCCGACGCGCTCGAGCGGGAGCTGAGCGGAAAAGACGACGAGAAGCCGCGCTTCATCGCCGAGTCGGCCATGTGGTTTCAGCTCGAGACCCACTTCTTGATGAGCGTGACCGACGCGTGGCGCGAGTCGCCGTTTCGAGACGCCGACTTTCACTCGGTGGCGCGCGGCGCGCGGGTGCGCTTCACGAAGCCGACCCGCGGCGATCGCCACGCTGCCGAGACGATCGTCGGCAAGCCGTGATCGTCGAACACCGCCAGCTCGGGCCCGCCCGCGTGAGCTTCGGCGACGCGCTCGTCGAGGCCGTGCTGCCCCGTGCGCTCGGTGACGCGAAGTCGGTGTTGGTGGTGACGACGGGCAGCGCGGTGAAGAACCCGAAGCTGCTCGAGCGGGTGCGGGCGCCGCTGCGAGATCGCGACGTCACGGTGGTGAGCGAGATCAAGGAGCACGTACCGGTCGAGACCTTGCGCGCGCTCGGGCAGCGTCGCGTCGACGCGATCGTCTCGCTCGGCGGCGGGTCTCCCATCGACGCGGGCAAGCTCGCGGTGGCGATGGCGGCGACCGGGCTGGCCCCAGAGCAGCTGGGCAGCTTCACGCCTGCGGCTCCACTCGGCGCCGCTCCGATTCACGTGGCGCTGCCGACGACCCTCTCTGGAGCCGAGCTCTCGCCGACGGCCGGCTTCACGGTGAACGGGCGCAAGACGGGGCTGTTCCACCCTTCGCTTTCGCCGACGTGGGTGCTGGCCGATGCGCGGCTTGCGCTCGAGACGCCGCTGCCGCTGTGGCTTTCGACGGGCGTGCGCTCGATCGATCACGCCGTCGAAGGGCTGCTCGCCGATGGAGCGCATCCGCTCAGCGACGCAACCGCGCGTGAGGGGCTACCTCGCCTGATGCGGGCGCTCGAGACAGCACACACGAGCCCCGACTCCCTTGCCGCGCGGCACGAGGCCCAGCTCGCCGCGTGGCTCTGCTACCAGCTGCCCATGGAGTCGCAGACCGGGCCCAGCCACGCGCTGGGCAAACGCCTGGGCGCATCGTTCGGCATTCCCCACGGGTTCACCTCGTGTCTCGTGTTGCCGGCGGTGCTCGACGCCTTGACGGGGCCGAAGCTCGCGGCGCTGGAGCAGCTGCTCGGCGGCGCTCCCGGCTCGGTGCTTCGCGCGTTCATCACGCGGCTCGGGCTCTCACGCAGACTCTCGGACTTCGGCGTCGGTGAAACGCAGCTGGCGGCGGTCCGGAGCGACTTTTCGCACTCCGCACTCGCCGCCAGTCAGCTCTCGAAGGTGCTCGACGCGATTCAGTAGACCGACGCGCCACGGCCGTAGCCGCGCAGCGAGTCGACCTTCATCGACTTCACCGCCTCGGACTGGGCGGCCGCAGGAGCAGCCGGTGCCTTCCGCGCGACGTCGAGCTGCGCTGCGTTGTTCGCGTAGTCACCTTCGAAGGCGGCGGCTCCGGCGACGGGCGCGGCCGAGTCGAAGAGCATCTTGTTCTCCTGAATGAGCTGCTGCGCCGCCTGGAACTTGCCCTGCTGCATCGCCTCGGCGGCCTTCTCGACGTTCTGCGAAGCGCGGGCGCGGGTGGCGAGCACGAAGGCGTCTTTGTCGCGCTTCTGATCGGCCAGCTGGCGATCGGGCGTCACCATCGCCGAGAGCTTCACGTTCGCATCGGCGGCGCGCGTGGTGAGCAGGTCGGTGTAGTCGAGGCGGAACGAGCCGACATCGAAGGCGAACGTGTCTTCACTGCTGCGCTCGACGCGGGCGGTGAGGTGAACGACGAGCTTCTCGGTCTGGCGCGCCGAGAAGTCGGGCAGGGCGAGGGAGACGGTGTTGCCGGCACGCGAGACCGAGCGGCCAAACACCTCGCGCAGCTCGAGGCCGGGCGGCAGGTCGAACTTCAGCGTCACGTCGCGGGCCACCATGGTGCCGGCCTGCTGCAGATCCTTCTCGAACAGGGCGACCGTCGACTGCGCGTCACGAATGAAGCCGTACGAGCCGCCGCCGACATCGGCCAGGCGCTGCATGAGGTCTTCGTTGAAGTCTGCTCCGACGCCGAGCGAGGTGACGGTGGTGCCGGCGGCGCGAAGGCGCGAGGCGATGTTGAGCAGGCCGCGCTCCGAGGTGATGCCGACGGTGGGCTGCCCGTCAGAGAGGAGCAGCAGCCGGTTCACGGTGAAGTCGGTGCGCGCGATGTCGAGCTGCGCTTTGCCGGCCATGAGCCCGTCGCCGATGTTGGTGCCGCCCTCGTCAGAGATGCCGCGAATGTAGCGGCGCATGCGCTCCTTGTTGTCGACGGTGGCGAAGGCGCCGGGGAACAGGCGCACGTCGGAGCCGTAGTGAACGATGGCGAGGCGGTCGTTCTCGTCGAGCAGATCGACGAGGCGGAGCGCGGCGCGGCGGGCCTGGGCGATCTTCTCACCCGACATCGAGCCCGAGCGGTCGATCACCAGCGAGAGGTTCACGGGAGCGCGCTTCGCGTTGGGTACGTCGACCGCGCTCACCTCGAGCGTCGCGAACACGTCGCTGGTGCCGGGCACGAGGTACGGGTGCGAGAGCTTGCCCGTCATGGTGAGCGAGCCCGGGTTTCCAATCGCGACGGGAGGCGGCGCGGGCTGTTGCGGAGCGACCTGCGGCGGCGCGGGAATCGGCGGCGGAGGCGTCACGGTCGGCGCGTGCTTCGGCAGGCCAACGACGACGGCGGTGAGCAGCAGCGCAGCGGCGATTCCGAGGAAGGCGGTCGTTCGGTTCATGGCGTGCCTTGAAACGGGCCGCCTTCGCAAACGATCTGGCGCAGGAAGAAGCGGCGCGGATTCAACGGGTTGCGTGGTTGGATGGAGTCGTGGCCGCATTTCACCTCGCGTTGCTGTCAGGCGTCGCGCACGCGGCGTGGAACGCTCTGGCGAAGACGCCGGGGCGGGAGCGCGCGGCGACGCTGGGCGCACTCATTCTCTCTGCGGTGTCGGCCGCGGCGTGGTGGCTCATCACTGGCGCGACGGGGTTCCCGCTGTCGGCGGCTCCGTGGCTCGTGCTCGCGGGCCTCGGTGAGACGCTCTACGTGTACTCGTTGGGCATGGCGTACGCGCGCGGCGATCTCGCGCTCACGTACACGGTGTCTCGGGCCTCGGCGCTCGTCTTCATCTGGCCGCTCTCGGGGCTGGCGTTTCACACCACGCCGTCGGTGCTCGCGCTCGGCGCCACGGCGCTCGTCGCGCTGGGCATTCTGCTGACGAAGCCGGTCGGCGGCGCGTCGACGTTTCACCTCGGGTGGACGTTGTCGACCGGCGCGGCGGTGGCCGCGTACCACACGGGGTACAAGGGCGCGGTCGATGGCGGCACCGCACGCGTGCTGGCCTTCATCGGAGCGGTGTCGATCTCCATTCCGTTGCTGGTGGCGATCGTCGGGCGCGACGTTCGTGCGCAGCTGCCGGGCTTGCTGGTGCGCCCGAGGTTGTTGCTGGCCGGCGTGCTGTGCGCGGCCTCGTTCCTCTTGATGCTCGAGGCGCTGGCGACCTCGGAGTCGGGCCGCATTCTCGGCGTGCGCAACGCGTCGGTGGGCTTCGGGTTGTTGTTCGCGTTGCTGCAGGGCGAACGGCTGGGCCGGCGGCAGTGGCTGGGGTTGCTGGTGTTGTTCGGTGGTGTGGCGTTGTTCGGGGTCGAGCAGGTGGGCTGATTCGGTCTGGCTCGAGCCGCCTCAACGCGCCTTCACGCACTTCGCGGTGTCTGCGCCGGAGTGGGCGCAGGCCTCGCCCTCCCGACAGCACCTGTCCATGCACTGGCGATGCGCGCAGCGGCAACGCCCGGCGGCGAGCTCGGCTCCGGCGCAGTCGTCGCTGGCGGGAACGCCCGCATCGAGTGACTCACGGGCGACGTTCTCGGCGGCACGATCGATCGCGCGATTCACCTGCTTGCAGTCGAGCACCGACCACTCGCGGCGGTACTTCGCCAGCAGGGCCTCTCGTTCGGCGGGCTCGAGCTTCTCCTTCTCGAGCTGCTTCCTGAGCTGGACGATCTCGGCTTCGAGCTGCTCGCCGCGCGCGCACGCCAGCGTGTTGGCGTCGAACGCCTGGCACTCCGCGACCCACTTCTGGCCGATGCGCTCGACGGCGTTGGGGAACTGGCGGAAGAACGGCGGCAGCTCACCTTTCACTTCCCGCGCCTGCCAGGCCTTCCACACGCCGGGCCAGAGTTGATCGCACGACAGCGGAGCGGCCGAGAGCATGAGCGAGAGCAGCAGAGCCATGGCCACAGTGTGAGCCAGGTGAACGCGCGAGGGCGAGCTTTCGTTCACCATGGAGCCAGCCGCACGTTGACGGCACAATGCCCGGCCGTGGCGCGCGACTCCGACGGTATCGACATCACGCTGGCAAAGCCGAAGCCCGACGCAGGCACGTCGAAGGCCGACACCCTGCCAGTCGAGCCACAGGGCAAGTACGAGCAGCCCTCTTCGGGCGGTGACGTCGAGCTCGGGCGCGGCGGCATGGGGCGCGTGTTGCGGCTCGAAGACGTTCACTTGAAGCGCGAAGTCGCGGTGAAGGAGCTGCTCCCGATTCACCACCCGGCCATGTCGCAGGGCCCGGCGCTGGCGAACCTCTTCGTTCACGAAGCGCAGGTGCTCGCGAAGCTCGAACACCCCGGCATCGTGCCCATCTACGAGCTCGGGCGCCGCCCCGACGGCACGCCGTACTACGCGATGCGAAAGGTGCGCGGGCAGTCACTCACGAAGGCGCTCGAGGCGTGCAACTCACTCGACGAGCGGCTCTCGCTGCTGCCCACCCTCGTCGACGTCGCGCACACCGTCGGCTTCGCGCACGCGCAGGGCGTCACGCACCGCGATCTCAAGCCCGACAACGTCATGGTGGGCCCGTTCGGAGAGACGCTCGTCGTCGACTGGGGCCTGGCCGTCATCGAAGGTGGTGAGACCGGCGGCGAGCTCGCTGGCACGCCCGCGTACATGAGCCCCGAGCAGGTGAACGGCGGGAAGATCGACGCGCGCAGCGATGTCTGGTCGATGGGCGTGATGCTCTTCGAGCTGCTCAGCGGCACGTTGCCCTTCGACGCGTCGACCGTCACCGAGCTGCTCAACAAGGTGAAGAACGACGACGTGCCGCCGCTTCGCAGGCGCGTGCCGAAGCTGCCGCTGCCGCTGGCGAACGTGGTGACGAAGGCGCTCCACCGCGACCCTTCTCAGCGGTTTCAGAATGGGGAGGCGCTCGCGGTCGCCCTCGAGCAGGCGATTCGGGCGCGTGCGCCACGGCCGGTGACGTTGCCGATTCTGCTGGTGGCGGTGGCGCTCGCCTTCGCCATCGCGTGGTGGCAGTCGCGCGGTGCGATCGACTCGCTCGAAGCGCGGCAGCAGTCGTTGAAGCTGCAGGCCCTCGACGTGGCGCGCGCGCGTTCGCAACAGCTCGCCGAGTCTGCCGCTCGAGCGCTTCGCGCCGACGACACGTTCGAGGCGGGTCGTCTGGCGCGGCTCGCCGAAGCCGACGGCCCGGTGCCCCTCGCGACGGGGGTGCGCATGCTGATCGCCGAACGCGGCGCGCCCACGCTCGTGTGGAAGGTGCCTGTCGAGGCCGGGTGTGCGCGCGTGGCCGTCACGAAGCAGCTCGTCATGTGCTCCACCTTGAACGGGGTCGAGCTGTTCGACGTCGCGACGGGCGCGTCGAAGGGCCGGCTCACGGCGGGGCCCGCGGCCGGGTGGCTCCCCGCGCTGGCGGTGTTGTCAGACGACACCGTGCTCGCCGGCGCCGACAACCGAACGCTCTTCCGCTGGGAGCTGTCGAAACCTTCGGCGCCCGAGACGCTCACGTTCCCCGAGTCGATCACCGCCATCGCTCCAGCGGCCGGAGGCGTCATCGTCGGGCTGCGTGACGGCTCCTTGTTCCGCCAGCCGCGCGTGGGTGACCGCGAGGCGCTCCCGTCGGTTTCGGGCCTGGTGAAGGCGTTGGCTGCCGATGGAAGGCGCTACGCCGTCGGCGGTGACGCGCTGCTGCGCGTGGCTTCGCTCGATGGAAAACAGGTGACGCAGCTCGATCGCACGGCGTTGGCGCTCGACCTCGGAGCCGGTGACGCGCTGTTCGCCGGCGTCGAGCGGTCGGTGCTGAAGCTCGAGCACGGCGAGGCGACGCACGTGTTCTCAGGCCATCGAGACACCGTGACCGCCGTCGCATCGGGCAGACGGCTCGCGTCGGGTGACGCAGAAGGCTCGGTTCGGGTCTGGTTGCCCGACGGCCCGGTGCTGACCCACTGGCGGGCCTTCGAGCCCGGCGTTCAGGCGTTGACGTGGTCTGACGACGAGCGCCTGCTCATCGTCGCGCCGCGTGGCCGCTCGCTCGAGGCGTGGTCCGTTCCCGAGCCGCTCGCCGAGCTTCCAGACGAAGGCGTCGCGACCTTTCAGGCGTTCTGGCCTCGCGGCTGGCTGCTCACCGGGCTGCGTGACGGGCGCATTCGAAAGGTCGACACCAGCTCGCTCGCCATCGACTTCCTCGAGACGAAACACGTCGGCGCCGTGCGCGCGTTGGCCGAGGTGCCGGGTGAAGAACGTCCTTCGGCGCTCCGGCAGCTCTCGGGCGGCGACGATGGCAGGGTGCTCGCCCAGCGGTGGAACGGGGAGGTCGAGACGCTCGACGAAGCGAAGGGCCGAAAGGTGACCGCGCTCGACGTCTCGGCCGACGCCTCTCGCGGCTGCTGGGCGTTCGATGACGGCACGGTGGTGCTCTGGGCGCTGAAGGAGGGCAAAGAGGTTCGCCGGCTGCGTGAGGCGCCGGTGCGCGCCATTCGGTTCGCGCCCGATTCGCTGACGGTGGCGCTCGGGCGCGATGACAAACGCGTCGCGCTGCTGAACGCGCAAGACGGGAAAGAGAAGACGCGCCTGGAGGAGACCGATGCTGCCGTGCGCTCGGTCGCCTGGGCGGGGGAGGGCGTCGTCGTCGGTCTGGCGAACGGCCACGTGCAGCTGTGGAGCGTCGACGAGCACCGCGCGCTGCGCACCTTCACCCAGCCGCAAGATCGCGCGAACGCCGTGGCCCTGAGCCCTGACGGCGCCAGGCTGGCCGCTGGCAGTGATGACGGGCACGTGTACGTGTGGGACCTGTCGTCGGGCGCGCTGGTGGCCGACGTTCCCGCCGATGCTGGCGACGTGAAGAGTGTGTCGTTCATCGGCAGCGACTCGGTCTTCGCCGCCGGCACCGATGGGCGCGTGCACCTGTGGCCGCTGGCGCCACCCTGACGACAGTCACCCGGCCCTTCCACGCTCCGCACCTTTCGGGTACGTCACGCGGCGCCACGCGAGACGCTCTTCGTCCACCGCTGGCCCACGACGAATGACCACCGAAAGCACCACCGAGCAGGTCTCCGAGCGGCAGGCTTCCGCGCCCAACGACAGCACGCGGAACGGCCACGCTCTCCTGACTCCGAACGCAGTGTCCGAAGGCCGAACCACCTCAGACGCCACCGAGCCGCCGGTCGCCTCGTTGAAGACCGGCGAGGGCAGCGACGCGCCCGACATCGACCCGACCTGGCTCGATTCCGACGCCGTACGCGTGCTGCTGCGCCTCAAGCAGCACGGGCATCAGGGCTACCTCGTCGGTGGCTGCGTGCGCGACCTGCTCATCGGCCGCACCCCGAAGGACTTCGACATCGCCACCAGCGCGACGCCGAACCAGGTGAAAGGCCTGTTCCGCAACTGCCGGCTCATCGGCAGGCGCTTTCGGCTCGCCCACGTCTATTTCAAGGGCGGGAAGATTCTCGAGGTCTCGACGTTCCGCGCGAACCCGACCGTCGTCGAAGAGCCGCAGCCCAGCGAGGCGCTCGAAGGCGAAGTGCGCACCGAGGGCACCGAGCACATCGCCGACGCCGATCGCGAAGCGCTCGCCGCCGTCGAGCAGGGCCAGCCCGTGCCCGATGCCCTCGTCGAAGACAACGCCGACGAGAGCGCCGCGCCCGCGGCCCCGGTCGTCGCCGCCGAGCCCCAGCAGAAGGAGCGCGACCTGCTCATCACCGAAGACAACACCTTCGGCACCGAGCTCGAAGACGCCCTGCGCCGTGACTTCACCATCAACGGCCTCTTCTACGAGCCCGTCAGCGGCCGGGTGATCGATCACGTCAACGGCCTGCGCGACCTCGCGGCCGAGCAGATTCGCACCATCGGCGACCCCGAGCAGCGCATGCGCGAAGATCCCGTGCGCATCCTCCGGGCTGTGCGTTTCGCCGGGAAGCTGGGCTTCGACATCGAGCCGCGCACCTACGCGGCCATGGAGGGCTCGGTCGAAGACCTGCCGCGCTGCTCGGCGCCGCGCCTGCTCGAAGAGACCTTCAGGCTCATTCGGGGTGGTGGCGCTTCGCCGGCGCTCAAGCTGCTGCTCGCGCTCGACGGCCTCAAGCACCTGCTGCCGCCGGTGAACGACTACCTCGCCGAGCAGGACGCCGAGGGCCAGGCCGAGTACTTCAAGTCGGTCGCCGAGATGGACAAGCTGGTGAACGCCGGCACCTCGTTCGACGACTCCATGCTGCTGGCCTGCATTCTGCTGCCCATCGCGCTCGACGAGCCCGAGCCGGTCGAGGCTCCTGCGCCCCAGCCCGTCGCGGCCGTCGAAGGAGAAGCCCCAGCCGCGCCCGTGGCCGCCGCGGAAGATCGCCCGCCATCGGTCGCCAAGGCCATCGAGCTGTTGCTGAGCGAGCTGGTGCGCACCGCCCGCCTGCCTCGTCGCATCGCCGAGCGTTGCCGCATGGTGCTGCTCTCGCAGAAGACGTTGGCGGGGCTTCGCCGTCGTCGCGGCGGCCTGCAGGGCTTCCGCAGCCACCCGCTCTTCAACGAGTCGCTCGCCGTGTTCGAGGTGTGGGTGCGCGCGACGGGAGAGCACAAGGCGGCGCTCGACGCGTGGAAGGCGGGCGCAGCGCCTGCCGTGGCCAACGACGCCGAAGGGCCGCGCCGTCGTCGTCGCCGTCGCCGCCGTGGTGGTGGTGGCGGCGGTGGTGAGCGTCAGGCCGCGGAGTAGTCGACCGGCTCCGTGAACCCCATCGTCCATGCAGAGCTCTCGTGGCTCGCGGGGGTGCGGCTCACGGAGCGTCGCGATCGTGTGCTGGTGATGCTGGCTGGCGTGGTGCCCGACGTCGATGGGCTCTCGCTGCTGGGTGGCATCGAGGCGTACGCGAAGTGGCACCACGTGCTCACCCATGGGCTCGTCGCTGCCGTCGTGGTGGCGCTGTCGTTCGGTGCGCTGGCGAGGCGTCGGCTCGTCGTCGGCGCGCTGAGCTTTGGGGCATTTCATCTGCTCCTGCTGTGCGATCTCGCGGGCAGCGGCCCTGGCTGGCCCATCACGTACCTGGCGCCGTTCAGCCGCGCCGAGACGATGTGGAGCGGCCAGTGGAACCTCGCCAGCTGGCAGAACTCGGTCATCGGGCTCGCGGCGACGCTGCTGGTGTTGGCGTGTGCGCTGCCGTTCGGGCGAACGCTCGTCGAGGTGTTCTCGGTGAAGGTCGACTCGAAGGTCGTCGCTGCGCTGCGGGCCCGCTTCGGCCGCCGAGGGTGAGCTCAGTCGTCGTCGCGCACGACCCGAACCGCGTCTTTCGGCAACGCCTGCGCCGCCTTCGCACGCGCCTGCTTCTCTTCGGAATAGAAGCCGTCGCGCAGCGAGAACGCATCGGCCTTCGCGAGGTCGGCGGTGATCACCGCCTTGGTGCCGAACTTCTTCGTGATCTGATCGAGCGCGGCGTTGAGCTTGTCGTTCTTCGGCGGCGCTTCGGGCGCGAACAGGCCGAGCTGCTCGTTGAGGCCCACCAACTCCTGCGCCGAGACGCCCGTGAGACGAATCTTCCGTGAGAGGTCGGCCTTCGACAGCAACGCGCGGGCCTCGCGGTAGAGCACCTGCCCATCGTCGGTCGGCGTCTCGAGCGTCTTGCGGCGCGTGATGCTCTGAAAGTCGTCGTACTTGACGGTGAGCTGCACGACGCGGCCCTTGAGGCCTGCTTTGCGCATTCGTCGGCCCACCCGCAGCGCCTGCCCGTGCAGATGCGGCGCGAGCGCCTCTTCACCGAGCAGGTCTTCGTCGAACGTGTCTTGCGCGCCGATGCTCTTCGCTTCGCGATCGGGCACCACGGCGCGCGGGTCGATGGCGTTGGAGAGCTCCCAGAAGTGCTGCGCCGACGAGCCCAGGTTCTTCGTGAGCCACTCGAGGTCCTTGTTGGCGACGTCGCCGATCGTCTTGAGCCCCAGGCGCAGCAGCACCTCTTCGGTCTTCGGCCCCACACCCCAGAGCCGTGAGACGGGCAGGGGCGCGAGGAAGGCCTTCGACGTACCGGGCTCCACCACCTTCTGGCCCGCCGGCTTGCCCGAGTCGGAGGCGATCTTCGCGACGAACTTCACCTCGGCGATGCCGGCCGAGGCGGGCAGGTGCAGCTCGTCGGCGATCTCCCGGCGAATGCGCTTCGCCAGCGACACCGGGTCTCCGAAGAGCGCCTGCGAACCCGTGACGTCGAGGAAGGCCTCGTCGAGCGAGAGCGGCTCGATGAGCGGCGTGTAGCGCTCGAAGATGCGGAAGACGGCCTCACTCGCGTCGACGTACGCATCGAAGCGGGGCGGCACGACGATCGCCTTCGGCGCGAGCTTCACCGCCCGGCCCATCGGCATCGCGCTGCGCACACCGAACGGGCGCACCTCGTACGAGGCCGCGAGCACCACGCCACGCTGTGGGTGCCCACCGACGATGACGGGCTTGCCCTTGAGCTTTGGGTCGTCGCGCTGCTCGACCGACGCGTAGAACGCGTCCATGTCGAGGTGAATGATGGCGCGCTCCCAGCTCACGAGGGCGTACCTGAACCCGAGGCTCGAGCGATTCGCAAGCTGCTCAGAGCAGCTCGTCGCGAACGCGGGCGAGCTCGGCGGGCAGCGGGCTCTCGACGCGCATCACCCGCTGCGAGATGGGGTGCGTGAACTCGAGTGACGCCGCGTGCAGGAAGAAGCGGCTCAGCCCCGGGTGCTCTTTGCCGGCGTAGCGCGTGTCTCCGACGATGGGCGCGCCGATGGCCGACAGATGCGCGCGCACCTGATGCAGCACGCCGGTGAAGAGCCGCACCTCGACCAGTGACACGACGCCCTTGCGGCGCAGCACCCTGAAGGCCGACTTCGCCGGCCGGGCCTCTTCACCTTCGAAAGCAGGCCGTACGTGATCGCCGGCGTGCACGAGGGGGAGCTCGATCTCCCCGTCGTCGGCGATGGGTCCACGCACGAGCGCCAGGTAGCGTTTGTCGACGCCGCCCGATTCGCTGAAGGCCGCGCGCATGGCCTTCCACGCCTCGGTCGTCTTCGCGACGAGCAGCACGCCCGAGGTCTCGACGTCGAGTCGGTGACAAAGGCCCGCTTCACGGGGGTCGTCTCCGACGCTCGCGAGGGTGGGCCACTTCGAGACCAGGGCGTTCGCGACCGTGCCCGTTTCTCCTGGGTCGATTGGTTGCGTCGGCACGCCCGCAGGCTTGTCGACCGCGATGAGCGCTTCGTCTTCGAAGAGCACGCTGAGCGTGAGCGTCGCGTCGGCCACCGCGCCGGCCGGAGCGTCATTCACCTCGACGACCACGGTCTGGCCGGCCGCCAGCGAAACGCCCTTCTTCACGCGTCGCCCGTCGACCCGCACCGCGTCGGCCTCGAAGAGGGCCTTCAGCCGGTTGCGCGAGAGCGAGAGCTTTTCTCCGATGAACACGTCGATGCGCTGGCCCGCGGCCTCGGAAGGCACCTTCAGCTCATGGCGAGTCGTGTCGGTCACGCGTGAAGCAGGGCCTCATACACCTCTTCGGCCGTCTGGAACCGGTCGTCTGGCTCTTTGCGAATCAGCTTCATCGCCACCCGCGCGAGCGTGCGATCGACGCGCGGGTTCATCGTCGTCAGCGACACGGGCTCGGTCTCGAGCACCTTCTGCCAGAGCTCGTAGGGCGTCTTTGCCTCGAAGGGCGGCCGGCCCGAGAGCAGCTCGTAGAGAATGACGCCGAGCCCGTAGAGGTCGGTGCGGGCGTCGAGCTGCTCCCCCAGCACCTGCTCGGGCGCCATGTAGCGGAACGTGCCCACCAGCCGGCCGTCGGCCGTCACCGCGCTGTCGTCGGCGAGGTACTTGGCGAGCCCGAAGTCCATCAGGCGCACGGTGCGATCTTCATCGACCATCACGTTGGTCGGCTTCAGATCGCGGTGAATGAGCCCGTGCCCGTGAATGTACGCGAGCGCCTCGGTGAGCTGGAGCATCGCGTCTTTGAGCCGGCCGACGCGCTCCTGGCGGTTCAGGGCGACGAGCTCGATCTCGCTCGCGCGGGTGCCGATGGGGCGCTGATCAGCCGTGCCGGGAAGATCGTAGGGCAGGGTGTACGCGCCAGACACCGAAGCGTTGGTGTCGGGCTCATCGGCGAGGTTCGCGAAGCGGCGCACCGACTCGGGGCCGCTCTCGTACTCTTCTTCATCGTCGCTGGCCGAGCCCGAGAACTCGTCGCTGAGCGGCTCTTCGCCGAACGTGGCGAGCGAGAACAGCCCCGAGGGATCTTCGTCTTCTTCGTCGGCCTCTTCGCCTTCGACGCTCGCGTCTTCGTCACGCTCGGTGTTCAT
>JAEUJR010000892.1 GCA_016793585.1 Archangium sp. | reverse complement strand
TGGTCACCTCAAGCACCACCTTCGTGCCCAGCTCGCGTACCAGCACCGCGGGAAAGCCCGAGAACGGCCCCTCGACGATGGTGACGGGGCTTCCGGGCTTCAGGGTCGTCTCACGCATGCGGTTCTCCTCAAGGCGAGAGCAGCAGCTGCAACGACGCTTCCGCGGCCGAACAGTCACCGATGTTGGCCTTCACCCACGCCGCGTCGTGAAACGTCGGCAGGTAGCGCTCGCCCGCGTCGCACAGCAGTGAGAGCACCGAGCCCGTCGCTCCCGCCCGCTTCAGCTCGTCGGCCAGGGTCAGCATCGCGACGAAGTTGGTGCCGCTCGAGGGCCCCACGCGCCGGCCGAGCAACGCTGACAGAAGCCGCATGCCCGCCACCGACTCCACGTCTTTCACCTCGAGCAGCCGGTCGACGAGCGTACGAATGAAGCTCGGTTCGACCTGCGGCCGGCCGATGCCCTCGATGCGCGAGCCGGCTCCTCTCAGCGTCGCGTCACCGGGTCGCCAGTACGCGCCGAACACCGAGCCCTCCGGGTCGGCCACACAGAGCGTGGTGTCGAACTGTCGATAGCGCGTGTACCGGCCGATGGTGGCGCTCGTGCCCCCGGTCCCTGCGCCGACGACGATGAAGCGGGGCACGTGGTGCCGCTCCTTCGCCATCTGCGTGAACATCGACTCGGCGATGTTGTTGTTGCCGCGCCAGTCGGTCGCGCGCTCGGCGTAGGTGAACTGGTCCATGAAGTGGCCGCGCGTCTCGGCCGCGAGCCGTCGCGCCTCGGTGCTCACCTCGGTCGCCGACTCGACGAAGTGACAGCGCCCGCCGTGGAACTCGATCTGCGCCACCTTCTCGGGCGAGGTGCCCTTCGGCATCACCGCGATGAAGGGCAGGCCGAGCAGCCGCGCGAAGTACGCCTCGCTCACCGCGGTGGAGCCGCTCGAGGCCTCCACGACGGTCGCGCCCTCACGCAGCCAGCCGTTGCAGAGCGCGTAGAGGAACAGGGAGCGCCCGAGCCGGTGCTTCAGGCTGCCCGTCGGGTGGGTCGACTCGTCTTTGAGGTACAGGTCGATGCCGCGCGTCGAGAGCGACGGCACGGGCACGGCGATGAGGTGCGTGTCAGCGCTGCGATGAAAGTCGGCCTCGATGAGCGCGATGGCCTGGCTCACCCATGACGTCGATGCAGACATGAGCGCGGTATAGCCTCGTCTCGATGCTGACCGCGCTCGTCACCCTCATCGCCTGCTCGACCGATGGCGGCGTGGTGGTGCACGACGAGGGCTTCACCTGGCGACTCCCTGACGACGTCAGCTTCGAAGGCTCGGCCGACGCAGGCGTGGAGGACGGCGACTGGGGCCGCCGCGCTGCGGGCCGCAGCTGGACGGCGAAGGGGCGCGACGAGTCGCTCTGGCAGCTGACGCGCTGGTCGGTGCCTGATGTGCCGAAGGGGCTGAGCGCGAAGAACGTGCTGCGGCGATGGCGGGGCAATCATGGCTGTGTCTCCACCGTCGTCGACGGCGGCGTGGCCATGCCTGGAGCGACGCTTCAGTTCACGCACGCGGGCAGCTGCGTGGGCGGCGACGTCTACGTGCGGCGAGTCGCCGTGTTCTCCCTCGACAGTGGCGCCGTGGTCTACGAGTTCAACGCCGTGCGCTTCGTCACCCTTCGAGCCCCGTCGGAGCCGCGGGTGCCGCTGAGCACCTCGCTCGAGGCCTTCGTGCGCAGCGTCGAGCTTCGCTGAGGGCTTTCGCGCGTGCAGTCGCTGTGACAGAGAGCCCGCGTGTTCCTCGGCGGCCTGTACTCGGAGCTCATTCTCGCCTCGACGTCGTCGGCGCGCCGCGCGCTCATGACCAGCCTCGGCCTGCCCTACCTGGCCGTCGCGCCCGAGGTCGACGAGGTCGTTCCCGAAGGGACGCCAGTCGTTCAAGCCGTCGCGCAGCTCGCCGAACGAAAGGCCCGGGCCGTGGCCAATCGGTACGCGCGCTGCCTCGTCGTCGGCGCCGACCAGCTCGTCTCGCTCGACGGCAAAGCGCTGGGCAAACCGCCCGACGCCGAGGCCGCCTTCGCGCAGCTGAAGTCGCTCGCGGGCCGTTCGCACGAGATTGTCACTGGTGTCTGCGTCGTCGGCCCCGGCTACCTCGTCACCGAGGTCGACGTCGCGCGGCTGCACGTGCGCCCGCTGTCTGACGACGAGCTGCATGGGTACGTGGCGACTGGTGAGTGGCAGGGCTGCGCCGGCGCGTATCGCGTCGAAGGCCGCGGTCAGGCGTTGTTCGCGCGCATCGAGGGCGACCGCACGTCGATTCAGGGCCTGCCCATGCAGCGGGTGGTGCGCTTGCTCCACGAAGCCGGCGTGCGCTTCTTCTGACGGTTCGAAAACTGATCCACTCTTCGGTTCCGCGCGGTATTGCGCAGCCATGTCTTCGACGACGCAGACGGCTCCGCTGACCTTCGACACCTTCTGGCGCTGGCTCGCCGACCACCGCAACTGCGTGGTGCGGGTGGGCGCGGGTGACACGGTGCTCTTCGACCACGAGCTGGCGCACTGGGAGTTCTTCGAAGAGCCCGACAACCGCGCGGTGGTGCAGCTCATCGTCGGCAAGGCGCTGATGGGCGAGCTCGTCATCGAGCGCAGCGACGTGCTCTTCGTGCAGGTGCAGCCCGACGTGGAAGACCCGGGCCGCGGCTACTTCATCTTCGACTGCATCGGCGGGCCCCGAGAC
>JAEUJR010000870.1 GCA_016793585.1 Archangium sp. | reverse complement strand
CGACGCGCTCATGCACGGCATTCACCTCGGAGAGCTCAGCGCCACCGACGCCGCCGAGCTCAAGGCCGCGAACCTCGTCGTCTCGCCCACGCTCGTCGTCTTCGACCGCGCCGAGAAGCTGCTCGAGTTCCGCTTCGAGCCAACCGAGATGGAGAAGCGCCTCTACCCTGCTTCCTTCCTCACGCCCTTCACGCCCGAGGTGAACCGTCAGCAGACGCTCGACCCGAAGCTCCTCGAGTGGCTCGGCAAGCTGAAGGCCGACCACGACAAGCGGCTGGCCGCGGTGAAGACGCTCTACGACGCCGGCGTTCCGATTCTCGCGGGCAGTGACGCCTCGGGCTCCATCGGCTGTCTGGCTGGCGGCGCCTTCCTCGACGAGCTGCGCCTGCTGTCCGAGGCCGGCATTCCCAACGCCGACGTGCTGCGCGCCGCGACCGTGCTGCCCGCGCGCTTCATCGCCGGAGACGCCGCCGACTTCGGCACCATCGAGCCCGGCAAACGCGCCGACCTCGTGCTGCTCGATGGCAACCCACTCGACGACATCACCGTCACCTCGAAGCTCGTCACCGTGATGCAGGGCGGCGCCATCATCGAGAAGGTGGAGTGAAGGCCGACGCACGGCTCCTCTGCTGGGCCGCGCTCGACGTGGCGGTGATGCTCGGGTGCTGGGCGCTCTCGGCGCTCGGCCCGTGGTGGGTGTCCCTGGCGGTGGCGCCGGTGCTCGGTGGCCGCCTTCACGCCCTCGGCGTCTTGCTGCACGACGCCTGTCACCTGCCGGGAACGAGCCGCTCCATTCGCGTGCTGGAGGCGCTCGGCGGCTGGCCCATCGGCACCACGGTGGAGTCGATGCGCGCACACCACCTTCGCCATCACGCCCGCACGAACGCGCCAAACGACCCGTACCTCGTGCCGCGCCACGCGCTGGGAGACGTGAAGCTCTTCGTCGTGCTGCTCGGCATCTTCCCCTTCTGGGTGCTGCGCTCGTTCATCGGCGTCGGCACGCTGGTGTTCCCTCGGCTCACGAAGACGTACGCCGCGCTGCTGGTCTCGGGAGAAGCCGACGCTGCCGCGGTGCGTGACGTCGAGCGCGCCCGGCGGGTCGAGTGGCCCGTGGTGCTGACGTGGGCGACGCTGCTCGGACTATCAGCGGTCATGCCGCTGGCGATGCTGCACCACTGGTGGCTGCCCCTGCTCTGGACCGCGATCTTCAACGCGTGCCGTTTTCTGGCCGAGCACACGCTCGCGCCACCCGACGCGGGCCTCGACGAGACGACGCGGGAGTTCACCAGCCCATGGCTGTCGCCGTTCGTCTTCCCGCACCACGTCGGCCTGCACCGCACGCATCACCGCTTTCCCACCGCGTCGTGGGAGACGCTGCCGTCACTTCGCCGCTGAACGTTTCGCGTCGAGCTCGCGCAGACCCGGCCGCCGCCGTTCGACCTCAGCAGCCGCGTCGAAATCGGCGGGGCCCCAGCTGCGCCCGATGCGGTTCGCTTCGTCGAGCGAAACGTCGAAGGCGTAGTCGTTCACCGCTCCGTCCCACCGCAGCACCATGAGCAGGTCGTACTGCTGATTCACGAAGTGCAGCTCGTGCCGCTTCGTCGCCTCGTTCCACTGCGTGTCGGTGAAGAGGGCCACGCCGGGTCGATAGCACGCCGGCCTCGCCTCCTGCGCCGGGCGCGCTACGGTGGCGGCTGCATGTCCCGCGTGCGTCACGAGCGCCTCTGCATTCTGTCGCGTCAGAAGTCGTTGTATTCGACGGCGCGGCTCGTCGAGGCCGCCGAGGCGCTGGGGGCACGCCCCATCGTGATGGACACGTTGCGCTGCACGATGGTGGTGGGCCCCGGCGGTTCGAAGCTGCTCTACCGCGGCGTCGCCGTCGAAGGCCTGTCAGCAGTGATTCCCCGCATCGGCACCAGCGTCACCGCGTACGGCATGCAGGTCGTCAACCAGCTCGACTCCATGGGCGTGCCCGTCGTGAACCGCGCGAGCGCCATCGCCCGCAGCCGCGACAAGGTGCGCTGTCTTCAGCTGCTCGCGGCGGGGAACGTCGCGGTGCCGCGAACGGTGATGGCCAGTGACACCTCGCACATCGTGCGGCTCGTCGAGGCCGTCGGCGGGCTGCCCTGCGTCATCAAGCTGCTGCGCGGCACGCAGGGCGTCGGCGTGATGCTGGCGACGACGATGACCGAGGCGCGAACCATCGTCGACACCTTCACCTCGCTCGGCCAGGAGATCTGCCTTCAGGAGTTCATCGCCGAGTCGTCGGGCCGCGACGTGCGGGCGCTCGTGGTCGGAGAACGGGTCGTCGGCGCCATGCGGCGGCAGGCGCGCGCGGGCGAGTTCCGCAGCAACATTCACCGCGGCGGAGAAGGCAGCCCCGTGACACTCGAGCCCGCGTACCGCGAGACGGCGGTGAAGGCCGCGAAGCTGGTGGGCCTCGACGTCTGCGGCGTCGACATGCTCGAGGGGCGCGACGGCCCGCGCGTCATGGAGCTCAACTCGTCGCCCGGCTTCGAGGGCCTCGAGCGCGCGACGAAGCAGGACGTGGCGAGCGAGATGGTGAAGTTCGCGCTCGAGGTCGCCGCCCGCCCGCGGAGCTGAGCGCACCCACTGCTCGCGCACCCGGGACTGCAGTTCGACGCGGGCAAGATCGACGTGGCGAGCGAGTTGGCGGACGAGTTCGGCATCCGTCGACCCGATTGCGTTCGAGTCCCCGCCAGGCTGGACGAACTCGCCGCGCGACGAGGCAGGGCGTGGGGAGCGCGTTGGTGGAGCTCGGCATCCGTCGACCCGCATGGCGTTCGAGCCCCCACTCGGCCGCAGCGCGACGGGCACCGGCCGCACCTCGCAGCGGAAGGGAACGACAGGTCGTGCTGAGGTGTCGACCCTCAGATGCTCGTGTTCGCGCTCCTCGTGTCGTTGACGGCTGCGCAGGTCGACTTCCCCGAGCGCTGTCCCGCTCCGCTGCTGGCGACGTCGTTTCGTGGGCGCGTCATCAGCGCCCCTGCGGGTGGGGTGGTGCGTGCGGCGACCGGCGATGGGCTCGAGGTGCAGCTGTGCGCGTACGAGAACCACCTCGTGCGTGAGGTACGGCTCGCCGTTCGTGGCGGCCGGCACGCGCTGATCGCCGGAGCCACGGTGAAACCGGGAGACGAGCTCAGCCGCGGCGGCGTCGTCACCCTCGATGGACTCTCACCGACAGCCTTCTTCGAGCAGCACCCGTTTCTCTACGACCCGAAGGCCGAACCGGTGCTCGTGGTGGTGAACGTCGAAGGCCACGAGGCGCGCCGCTACGAGCGAGGTCAGCGCACCCACGCCTGGGAGGTTGGGCGCGGTCAGGCCGAGGGCGTGAAGGCGATGCGTGGCGACCTCAAGACGCCACGAGGCCTGTACTTCGTCACCGACAAGTCGACCGGGCCCTTCAGCGGTGACTTCGCGGGTTACTACGGCGGTCACTGGGTGAAGCTGAACTACCCCAACGCCTTCGACGCTTCGCGCGGCGTGCAGGCGCAGGTCGTCTCGGCGGAGCAGGCGGCCACCATCGCGCGCACCTGGTGGCGTCGCGGGCTCACGGCGCAGAAGACGACGCTGGGCGGCGGCATCGGCTTTCACGGGTGGATCTCGCCGTGGCGCGCCGACGTCGAGGGTTTCGGGCTGTCGTGGGGCTGCGTCGTGCTGCACCCCGAAGACGTCGCCGGCTTCTACGCCGCCATTCCCGTCGGCGCGGCCGTGGTGCTCGAGTGAAGTCAGTTGACCTCGTAGCAGCCCAGGTCGGGGTTGCTGGCGGCGGGAAGCGGGCGAGGGCCTCCGGTGACGTCGACCGACGGCGCCCCCACCGTTCCACCCGCGCCACGCGCCGGCGACGAGTTCTGCAGGCTGAAGTTCCCGTTGCCGGCGTTCACGAACTGCGGGTTGCCGACGAGGTTGCCGTTCGCGCCGGTGAGCATGTTGATGGCCGTCTGGGTGGTGAGCGTGGTGCTGCCCTCGTCGAGGTACAGCGAGCTGGTGCCCTGCGTGAAGAACAGGTTGTTCGCCAACGTCACCGGGTCTGCGCCCGGAGTGGCCTCGCGGAAGGCGATGCTGACGGCGCCTCCGCCCTGCGACGGGCCGGCGAAGATGATGTTGTTGCGCCACACGCCCCCCTGAAGCGCCGCAGCGCTGCCCATCGGCCCGGTGAGCTGCACGCCGAGGCTGGTGAGCGTCGAGTTGCCGCCGCCGTTCGTCGGGGTCGAGATGATGGTGTTCGAGTGGAACGTCGGCGACGGCGTCGAGCTGTCGGAGCGCTGCCGCAGCGTGTGCAGCACGCCCACGCTCGTCAGACACGGGCCCGCCACGATGAGGTTGTTCGTCACGCTCGACGCCGAGCCCTCGATGTTGAGGCCCGCGGCCGCCGCGTTGTTGCCACACGCGACGCCGTTGGCGCCGACGCCCAGCAGGTTCTGTCGCAGCGCCGGTGACGAGTTGCGAATGAAGACGTGGTTCATCGCGCTGGCAGGGCCCGCGAGGAAGGTGTTGTTCACCACCTCTTCGCACGAGCCACGGCAGCTCGCGGGCTGGTTGGCGCAGGTGCCATCACAGACGAGGCCCACCGAGTTCGCCGACCCAACCGCGCCGCCGATGGCGGTGACGCCCGACACCGAGCAGCGCGCGTCGAAGCCGTTCATGTTGCGCAAGCCGGCGAACGAGCAGGCGAGGCCGAAGGCGTTCTCGGGGCCTTGGCCAATCGACGGAGCGCCGGTGGCTCCGGTGAACGTCGCGCCGCCGGCGGGAGCTCCTTCGAAGCGAACCGCGCAGCCATCGAGGGCCGCGCCACCAATCACGATGCTGTTGTTGCCTCCGACGACGCCGCCGCTCGCGGTCACGTTGCGAACGATGGGCGTGGCGCCGCCGGGGCTCAGCGGTGGGCAGTTGTCGAAGAGCACGCCCATGCCCACGCGCGGCGGGTTGAGCACGTTCGGGGTGCGAGGGCAGCCCGTGGCCGTCACGTTCTCGACACGAACGCCGCTCGCGTCGCCCGTCGACGCGAAGCCGAAGCAGCTCGCCGCCGCACCCGCCGCCCAGGTGCCACGCGTGAAGGTCGAGCCCGCCGCCGAGGCCAGGAAGACGGCCGCCGAGGTCGTGTTCGCGTTGGCAGCGGTGAAGTCGACGTTGGTGACGGTCACCCGGCCGAAGGTGACTGCCAGCGCGAGGCTCGTGGCCTGCCCCTGGCCGGCGTTGACGACGCTCGGCACTCCGGCTCCGCCCTGCAGCGTCGGGTTCGCCGTGGCGATGGAGGAGCCTGCGACGTCGATGCCGATGGCGTCGTTGGCGGTGCCGATGGCGATCTGCGGCACGTCGACCGAGAAGTCGCGCAGCACCGGAGCACTCGAGGTGATGGTGATGCCCGCGACGCGGCCAGCGCCCAGGCCGGGGCCGTTCTTCTCGACCGCGAAGCCATCGAAGGCCGTCGCGGCGGTGATGCCGGCGGGGAACTTGAGGCCGGTGGCGGCGGTGTTTCGCAGCTGTGTGCGCGGGCCGGTGCGAGCCCACGCGAGGTTGCCCGCGCTGCCCGTCACCGCCCAGCGGCCCTCGAGGGAGCGGCCCTCGGCCATGGTGATGTCTTCGCTGTAGGTGCCGGTGTTGCCGCCGAAGCGCGCCGCCACGAGCACGCGGGGCAGGTTGTTCATCTGCGCGAGCTGAATGCCGCGAGCGATGGTGTCGACGGGCCGGTTCGACGTGCCGGGGTTGGTGGCGTTCGCGCCGGGGCAGTTCGTACAGACGTAGACGTCGGTCTGCGCGGCACCGCCCGCCACGTTGCCGCCGCCTGCGCCGCCGGCAGGCGAGCCACCAGCCGTCGTCATCATGCCGCCTGCCGTGCCGCCCCCCGCGACGCCGCCGCCCACGGCAGAGCCGCCAGCAACGGTTCCGCCTCCCATCGCGGCGCCACCTGCGTCTCCACCAGCGACGGTTCCACCGCCGACCGTGCCACCGCCGACCGTGCCACCGCCGACCGCGCCACCGCCGACCGCGCCACCGCCGACCGCGCCGCCGCCGACCGCAGAGCCGCCGCCGACGGAGCCGCCGCCGACAGCGCTCCCGCCGCCGACCGCCGCACCTCCGCCAGCACTGCCCGCCGTTCCGCCGCCGACCCCGGCGTCGTCTTCGGCCGGCACGACGTCACAGCTGCAACCCGAAGCCAACGCGACGAGACAGACGACACCGACGAGGGAAACGAAGCGCATGACAGCTCCCTGAGATGGCGCCGGCCGACGCCTGAACGAAAGGTTGATTCTGCCACCCCTTGGTCAGGGGCACGTCCCATGGCGCTGAAGCGAGAGCCCGGTGACGGCTCCCGTTCCACCGGCACCAATGACGAAGGTGGGCGTGGTGAAGAGGGGCGTCGAGCTGCCTTCGCACCACACCCCGATGGAGGGACCGCCCGCGCCGCGACCGCCATTGCCGCCAGCGCCGCCGTTGCCGCCGCGGCCGCCCACGCCGCCGTCACCGGCGACCAGGCTCATGAGCTGCTCACCTTCTCCACCCGCGCCGCCGACGCCACCCGCGCCACCAGAGCCACCGGGCCCTGCGGCGCCACCGTTCCCACCGCCGATGGTGGTGAACGAGCAGCGGTCGAAGGACGGCGACGACGCGATGATGAGCGCTGCGATGGAGGCACCACCCGACTGGCCGCCGCTGCCAGCGCGACCGGGGCAGCCACCTGCACCCGAACCGCCTGCGCCTGCGCCGCGCGCGACGACGCCCGCGTCGGGGTTGAAGACCGCGCCACCACCTCCACCGGGCCGGCCGGGAGCGCCAGGCAGGCCACCATCACCCGAGGTTCCATCGACGGGCACCCAGCGGCCCGCGACGATGAGGCCGGGCGTCGTGCCGTTCGCGCCGTCTGGGCCACGGCCACCATCGGCGCCATTCGAGCCCGCGAGCCCCGAGGTGCCAGTGCAAGGCGGCGTGTCGCACGTGAGGCCCGCGCCGCCGACTCCGCCACCGCCAGAGCCGTTCTCGCCATCGAGGCTGCCACCGACACCGCCGTTGCCACCGCGAGCGCCCGCAGCGCTGCAGCTCGAGGTGCCACCAGCGCCGCCGAGACCGCCGTCGGTTCCACCGCCGCCGGGCAGGCCCGCGCCGCCGTTCGCTCCAGTGCTCCCGCCGACGCCGTCGACCCCGACGCCGCCTCTGCCGGCCTGGAACTCACAACGGCTGATGGAGACACCTGCCGACGCGTTCTCGACGATGAGCGCGTAGGTCGCAGCGCGGGAGGACGTGCCGTTTGGCGTGGCGACGCGCAGGTAGTCGAGGGCGAGCGTGCCGCCGTCTCCGAAGACGACGATGGGCTGCGTGAGAATGGGCCGCGTCGCGGTGCGCGCCCACGAGGACGACGGGTCGTAGCCGCCGTAGATGCCGAAGTTGCCCGTGCCCAGACCGAGCGAGTCGTTGTACGTGCCGCTGGCGACGAGCACCTGAGGCCGACCCGCGTCGAGGCCGCGCGCGATGGTTCGGTAAGGCGCCGCTCTCGTTCCCACGTTCGTGTCGACGCCATTCGTGCCATCGACGAAGGCCGCCTGCGCCGCTTCGCCGTCGACGCCGTCACAGTTGGAGTCGATGCCGTTCTCGTCGGGGAAGTCCGTGCCGCCCTGAGGAACACAGCCGCCAGCGGAGCCACCAGCCGCTGACCCGCCCGCTGCTGAGCCGCCCGCTGCAGAACCACCGGCTGCAGAACCACCGGCTGCAGAACCACCCGCTGCAGAGCCACCTGCTGCAGAACCACCTGCTGCAGAACCACCTGCTGCGGATCCGCCCGCTGCGGATCCACCCGCTGCCGATCCGCCCGCTGCGGATCCACCTGCTGCGGATCCACCCGCTGCTGATCCGCCCGCTGCTGATCCGCCCGCTGCTGATCCACCCGCTGCTGATCCACCCGCTGCTGATCCGCCCGCGTCACCGCCGGCCATGCCACCCGCATCACCGCCGGCCATTCCACCCGCCATGCCGCCTGCATCACCGCCCGCGGTCATTCCTCCAGCCGCCCCGCCCGCCATTCCGCCCGCCGCACCACCGGCATCTCCGCCCGCCATTCCGCCGGCGTCGCCACCAGCGGCGCCACCAGCTGCTCCGCCCGCCATGCCGCCAGCAGCCCCGCCAGCGCGGCCACCATCGACCGAGGGCACGCAGCGGCCCTGCACGCAGACCCGCCCTGCTTCGAGGCACGTGTTGTCAGGCTCGCACGCGTAGATGAGGTCTTCGCGCGGAGCGACGCACGTGCACGCCGAGACGACCGAGAACGTGAAGGCCACCCACCAACGGGACTGCCTCATGGTGTCTGACTCCAGAGAATGGCCGAGACGACGCCGAGCACGCCCGCGCCGATGCCGGCGCCCAGCGCGACCGAGAAGTTGGTGTTGGCCTGCGCGGCGAGCGCGTTGGCCTGACTGCGCGAGAGTGCCGAGATGCCCGCCTCGTTCGCGTCGAGCTGCGACCGTGTACCGAGCCCCATGGCGCCGAACGTTCCCGCCACGCCTGCAGCCGCGACCGCGAGGCCCGTCGTCGTCCACGCAGCGACGGTCACCCCAGAGCCCCTGGCCGGCGCGACCACCGACTCGGGCGGCGTCACCACCACCGGCTCGAGGTTCGCCTTCGTCGGCGCGTCTTGCTGCTTCACCGGATCAGGCTGGGGCTTCACGGGCTCGCTCTTCACCGGCTCGGCCTTCACGACCGGGTCGCTCTTCACGGGGTCGGCTTTGACGACGGGGTCGGCCTTCGGCTCACCTTTGGGCTCTGCGGGCCGCGGCTTCACGAGCTTCGCGACGCGGGCGATGACGGGCTTGAGCGCACCACCCAGGTTCGCCGAGGGGCCGGTCGCGACCTCCTTCTTGATCAGCTTTCCATCGTCGAGGCTGAGCAGCAGGAACGTCACCGTGGTGCGCCCCTTGTTCGTGCTCGCCCCGAGCTGCAGCACCGCGTCGACGAAGGCGGTCTCGCCGGCCTGAGAGAGGCACCGGTTGCGGTCGCCGCTGGCCCGCTGCAGACACTGCGACGCCGGAGCCTGCGGGCCCGCCACCTTCAGCTTCACCTTCGCTTTGCCAAAGGGCTCGACCAGCTCACCTGCCACGTCACGGGCCGTGTCGTTCTCGGCCACCACCAGCACCGACGTCGCAGACGCCGACGTGCCTGCCATGAGGAGCAGCACCCCCAGAAGTCGTCGCATTGGCGCGCATTGGAGCGCGGCCAGCGTCGAAAGCAAAGTCTCGCCCTGCGATTTCGCGAGTACAGTCGCCGAAGGAGGTCGTCGTGACGAGCATCGTGGTGGTGGTGGCGGTTCTCGCGGCGGCGCCCGTGAAGGTCGCGGCGCCGGGTCTGTCGGGCGTGAACGCCTCTGCCGAGCTGCTCACGTTCGTGAACGATCACCTCAGCCAGGAGCTCACGCTCGAAGGCGTCGAGGTCACCACGCCAGCGCAAATTGCGGCTGTGGTTGGAATCGAGCGGCAGAAGCAGCTGCTCGGCTGCGGTGAGTCACAGTGCGCGGCCGAGCTGGCGAACGCGCTGGGCGTCGACGCGATTCTGCTCGGCTCGGTGGCGAAGCTCGGGGCGGTGATTCAGCTCGACACGCGGCTCATCGGCGCCTCCGACGCGAAGGTGGTGACGTTGTTCTCGAAGCGGCTCGACTCCGAGGCGCAGCTGCTCGACGCGATGACGGAAGCCGCGCGGGCGATGGCGCCGCAGCTTTCGAAGAAGCTGGGCCGGCAGCTCACCCCGACGCGCGCAGCCGAACCGCCGCCGCTCCCGTCACGGCAGCGAGACGCGGCGGCTCCGACCATCACGCCGACCTACGAGCGCAAGCCCACGACGGTGCGCAAGGTCGGCATGTGGACGATGATTGGCGGCTCGGTCGCCGCGGTCGGGTCGCTGGTGGGCCTCTTCATCGTCATCGACACCAACGCGCCGGCCGACGCCCCGCTCACCCCGACCGAGAGCGCGCTCATCGGCACCATGTTCGTCGGCGTCGGGGTCGCGCTCGTCGGGTTGCTGGTCTACGCGATTGGCGGCACCGAGATGGTGCCGGTCTCGGCCGGGCTCGTGCCCCTCGACGGCGGCGGGCTGATGTCGTTCAGCGTTCGGCTGCCGTGAGCGGCGCGAGGTGATTCACCGGGCCCACGCCATGCCCGAGGCCGGGCGCCGTCTGAATCGCGCGCGTCACCCACGCCTTCGCCTGCGTCACCGCCTCGACGAGTGAGCGCCCCTGGCTGAGCCGCGCGGTGATGGCTGCAGACGAGGTGCAGCCGGTGCCGTGCGTGTGCTTCGTCTCGATGCGCGGCGCGTGGAGCTCGTGCACGACCCCATCGGCCAACAGCACGTCGACGGCGTCACCTTCGAGGTGGCCGCCCTTCACGAGCACGTGCTTCACGCCGAGCTGCGCGATGGCCTTCGCGGCGTCTTTCGCTTCGGCGAGCGTGTCGACCTTTCGTCCCGTGAGCGCCGCGGCCTCGTGCGCGTTCGGCGTCACGAGGAACGTCACCGGCAAGAGCTTCGACTTCACCGCTTGCACCGCCGAGGCGTCGATGAGCGGGTGGCCGTGTTTGCTGATCATCACCGGGTCGACCACGAGGGGAAAGCGGAAGCCCTTCGCGCGCGCCGCGACCACCTCGACGAGTGACGCGTTGCCGAGCGCTCCGGTCTTCGCCGCGCCGGGCACGAGGTCGACCAGCAGATGGTCGAGCTGCTGCGCGAGCAGGTCGGGCTCCACCGTCTGCACGCGCGTCACGCCCGTCGTCGACTGCACCGTGAGCAGCGAGATGACCGCCATGCCGTACACGCCGTGCTGATGAAACGTCTTCAGGTCGGCCTGAATGCCCGCACCACCCGAGGGGTCCGAGCCGGCGATGGTGAGCGCGATGTCGGTCATGCACCGCTCGCTACCAGAAGTGGAAACGGCTTCGTGTAGAACCGGCGCATGCTCCTCGCGCTCCTGCTCGCCGCCGCGCCCACGGTCGCCGACGCCAACGCCGCCGGCATGAAGCTGTACCAGGCGAAGCGGTACCCCGAGGCCATCGCGCAGTTCAAGGCGGCGCTCGAGCGCGAGGCCGAGCAGCCGTCGACGAAGGAGCAGGTGGCGCAGACCCGCGCGCTTGCGCTCGCGCACTTCAACCTCGCCTGCGCGATGGCGCTCGCGCGCAAAGCCGGCAAGACCTGCGAAGTCGAGGCCTACCTGCCGAGCATCTGGGAGCACGTGCTCGAGGCCATTCGCATCGACCCGAACCGGCTCGAGAAGGCGCTCACCGACCCCGACCTGAAAGAGCTGCGCACCACGCTTCAGTTCCAGAGCCTGCTCGGTCTCTCACCTTCGAGGGACGCTGACCTGCCGAAGCTGATCACCGCCGTCACCTGGTACAGCGCGGGCGAAGGTGCGTACGGCTCCACGCGCTCGATGACGTTCACGCCGGGCGGTGTCTCGCTCACGCTGAGGCTGTTGAACGAAGCGGGGCTGCCGCTCGACATTCGCACCTTCAAGGGCACGTGGACGCTGAAGGGCCGCGCGCTGAAGCTCGTGTTCGCCCAGCCGCTGCCGGGCCTCGACACGAAGGAGCTCTCGTTCACGATCGAACCCGACGGCTCGCTCGCCGCAGGGCAGTGGAGCCGCTTCTCGGACAGCCCTTCGGAGTGCGATGCGTGACGGTCACGACTCCAGGTGACGGTGCACGAGCTTCGCGAGCCACGCTCTGAACCGAACGCCATCGAATTCGGAGATGCCCTGCTCCTCCAGCACGCTCAGTGAGAGCAGCGCGAGCGCGGGCAGCAGCACCGAGAACCACGAGTCTTCGAAGGGCGGCAACCGTTTGCCCGTGCCCTGCCGTTTCTGGCGACGCACCTCGTGCACGGCTTCGGCGAGCGGCTTCACGGCCAGCCCCTTGAGCCCGGGTCCGTAGCCCGCGAGCGCGAGCCAGAGAAAACAGCGCGCTCGATCGTCGGCCTTCATCTGCTTCGAGACCTGCTCGAGCAACGAGGCGATGCCGTCGGAGCCCGGCTGCGCAGCCACAGCGTCGAACAGGCCCGCCTGAATGCGCTCGAGGCTGCGCGCGACGAGCGCCTCGACCAGTCCTTCGCGGCTGCCGAAGTGATGGAGCACCGTCGGGTGCGAGACGCCGACCACGCGCGCGACCTCCTGCAGGCGAATGCCTCCCGGGCCCACCGTGCGCAGCTGCGTCTCGGCGGCGTCGAGAATGGCCTCGCGCGCCTCGTCAGCTGAGCGACGGCGGCGGGGCTCGGCAACGGCACGGGAGCGGCTCATGGGCCTTCTCTAACAGAACGCAGCGGCCGCGCCCTGTTGACAACTTTGTCAGCAGCGTTATGAACAGCCTTGTCGATAACGAACGAGGGTCCACATGAACGACGTGCTCCGGCGGTACGACCTCCCCCGCGCCGGGCGGGAACTTCAGGCGCTGCTCAAGAACCCCGACGACCTGCCGCGGGTCTTCGGACTCATCGAGGCGCTGCAGGGCAACGCGTCGGACCGGCTGCGGAAGCAGTTCGAAGCGACGGAGACGGGGCGGCGGCTCCAGGAGACCGAGCCCGACATCGTGCCGCTCCTCACCAACCGTGAAGCGCTGCGCGCGATGCCGAAGGGCAGCCTGGCGCACGCGTACCTCGACTTCCTCGAGTCGGAGAACATCAGCCCCGAGGGCATTCTCGCCGCGGCCGCCGAGGGAGAGCGCGTTCACGACGGCTTCGATTGGCAGCGCGCGCGCATGCGCGACACGCACGACCTCTGGCACGCGGTGACGGGCTATCGCGGTGACGTGCTGGGAGAACTGTCGCTGCTCGCGTTCCTGCTCGGGCAGTACTGGCACCCCGGCATTGCGCTCGTGGTCGGCGCGGGCTTCGCGAAGGGCCTCAGCGGTGATGACGCGTGGCTGGTGGTCGACGGCTTCGTGCGTGGGAAGCGAGCCCAGCCGCTCGCGCCGCAAGACTGGGAGTCGTTGCTCCCATTGCCGGTCGACGAAGTTCGCGCGCGCCTGCGGGTCGGTTCGCCGCCGCAGTACACGCCGTTGCGCACCGATGAGCTGCGCCGAAGAGGCATCGTCTCGGCCTGATGGTCAGTCGCGTCTCTTCCGATGGGTTGATGTTCCGGAAGGGTCGCGACGGATCAGCTGGCGACTTTCAGTTCGACGTCGACGCGTCGGCTGGTGAACGCTCGAGCTCGTCGTACCGGTCGAGCCACCGCTGGGCGGCCGCCTCCTCGCGCGGCACGCCTTCTCCGTTGCGGAGCATCTCAGCCAGGTTCCTGCAGCCAATGGAGGCCCCGAGCGTGCACGCCTTTTCGAACGCTCGTGTCGCCGCCGGCGCGTCCTGAAGAACACCGCTCCCCGTGCGCAGTCGCAGACCGAGCATGTTGCAGTCACTGCCGTCGCCCCGCTCACACCCTTCGCGGTAGGCGCGCACTTCACCCGAGGTGCGCTGCGCCGTGGGCACGAACGCATCGACGGCGAGCACGAAGCCCACGAGCACCGCCAGGAGCGCGAAGAGGACTCCGAGCACGATGCTTCCCACCGAGAGTCCGCGCGCCTCGAGACGTCGGTACAACCGCGCGCTCACGAAGAACTGCGCTGCGAACGACGCGGGCAGCACGGCGAGCAGCACTGCGAACCCGCGGGGCGTGTGATCGAACACTGCGTCCGAGCCCATCGCCGCGCCAATGCACGCGACGGTCAACGCGAGCAGCGCCAGCACACCAACCAGCCCCGCGCGAAACGCGCCGCCCACCGAGTCGGCCTTCGGCGTCATTCGCCGCGCGACGACTCCGAGAATCACGCTCACGACGAAGAAGACCCCGGCCACCATGAGGCTGAAGAGCTCGGCGATTCCCTTCGCGGCCATGTCGCCATGCGCGAACGCCGGGGAGGCGACCAGCACGCTGACCAGCAGCAGCCCAAGCGGCGTTCCCCGTGTCATTTGGCCGACCCTATCGGCTCACCGAATGATCGCCTCAGACGACTTGCGACCACCTGACACCGATGTCCGACTTTGAACGATGCTGATCCGCCCGGGCACCATGGGCGGATCCATGCAGACTCATCAAAAACCCGAGGGTTGCAGCCACGGCATGCGACTTCGGGCTACAACGGGTCTCTCGTTGCAGGGAGACCCCCGCGTGCGCCAGAAGACCGCCATGGTTGCCAGAGGTTTGTCACTTTTTGCCCTCGCCGCGACGGGTGTCGTCGCCACTGCTTGCGGGCCTGATCGCATCGTCGCCACCCTGCCCCCCGACGTTCGCGTCGACTCGTACACGCAGCAGGCGGCCTCGAAGATCGACGTGCTCTGGGTGGTCGACAACTCCGGCTCGATGGCGCCGCGGCAGGACAACCTCGCGCGCAACTTCGGCTCCTTCATCGACCTCTTCACGCGCTCGAGCATCGACTACCGCATCGCCGTCACCACCACCGACATCTTCAAGGACAAGGGCGCGCTCAAGGGCAACCCGCGCGTCATCACGCCGCAGACCGCGAACGTCGCCGGGGCCTTCTCGAACAACATCAAGGTGGGCATTCAGGGCAGCCCCTACGAAGCGGGCCTCGAAGCCGGCCGCCTCGCCATCAACCTGCAGAAAGAAGCGAACACGCTGGCCATCGAGCAATGCAAACGTTCGTGCGCCGCGAACAAGCCGGCCTGCATCACCGCCTGCGACGAGAAGAAGGACTTCGCCTTCCTCCGCCCTGACGCGTACCTCTACCTCGTGTTCGTCACCGACGAAGAAGACGAGTCGCGCGAAGACGTGCGCTTCTAT
>JAEUJR010001180.1 GCA_016793585.1 Archangium sp. | reverse complement strand
GCGATCGGGAACCACCGTGCCCGTGAGGAAGCCTGACAGCTGCGCGACCTGCCCTGCGTTGCGTGGCGCGACGTGAAGGAACGCGGTGTTCGTGTCACCCGCGTGGCAGCCGTTGCAGGTGTTCACCGAGAAGTGAAACCGGGCGTCGGGGTTCGTGATGCCGGGCGCGTTCCAGAAGTGACCCGGGTTCGTGAGCGCCGAGCCCGCGAGGAAGGGAGCTCCGTTGAACGTCGCAGGCACCACGTGCGTGTCGGTGAGCAGCGCGGCGGTGTTGGTGTTGATGAACTGCGCGAGGTTCGACGAGTTGTTCAGCGGCAGATCGGTCGTCTGCGCGACCGGCACCTGCACGAGCTGACCCGCGGCGTTCAGGTTGAACTCCCGCATCTCCCAGGGCGCGGTGAGCGCGATCTCGTTGCTGCGAACCTGGTTGATGGCGCTGCCATTGGGGCGCGTGGGCGACGCGTTCGGGCCGGCGAAGCGGTTGGTGATCGCCTCGAGCGCGGTGTTGAACGCCGGGCTTCCGACGGGGAGCGTTCCGAGCGCATGCCAGTCGGCCGCCCAGCGATCGACGTCGGCCTGCGTAGTGGCCGGCAGGTTGAACTCGAGAATCACGGTGAACTGCAGCTGCGTTCCACCCGCGCCGAGGACGCCGAAGACGAAGCGGCCTTCACCGGCAGAGCCGCGCGAGAGGTTGCGCAGATCCATTCGGTTCACGATCGCGAGCAGCCGGAACGGAGCGCGCGTCAGATCGAGCCGGGTGCCTCCGCTCGCCGCGAGCCAGGGCTGCGTGACGATCGCGTTCATCGGCCGCGGCGCGACGTTGAGGCCGTTCACCAGGCGCGGCGAGTCCCACTGCGCGAGCCAGTTGCGCACGAAGAGCTCGGGGTCGTTCGGGCCAGCCATCGTCGTCATCAAGCGGCCGAAGTGCCAGGCACCGTCAGACGGGTTGGCGAGGTTGCCGCTCCAGTTCGTGCGGAGCGGATCCTCGACGACGGCCAGGTTGCGAATCATGAGCTCGGCGTCAGCGTTCACCGAGATCGGGCACTGCCCACCGTCGGGCAACGTCAGCGCCTGCTGCGAGCGCGAGCGAAACTGGTTCACAGGTCCGCCCGGCTCTCCCGGACGTTCGAGCGACGACTCTCCCGTGCACGCGAAGACCATCAGACTCGACATCACCAGCGCTGCGACTCGCATCGGCCAACCTCGGGGCAAGAGTTCGGCGTGGCCGTCAGCACACACAGTGCCAACGGCGCGCGGTCGCGATTTGGCGCGCTTGCCCACTCCAGGTGGCAGCCGAGTGGAGCACACCCCTCCGTCACACAGCGTCAACCCTTCGAGAGCATTGAGCAGCGTGCCGAGCCTGAGGCACTCAGCGGTGAGCCTGACAGACTCAGCGCTCGTGCTTTCGCAGCAGGCGCTTGAAGTACATGCGGTCGATGCCGGCGGCGGCCGCAGCGCGCGTGAAGGTGCCCTCGTGCTTCTCGAGCATGCCCTTCACGTAGGTGGCTTCGAAGTGGTCGACCAGGCGTTCGCGCTGCTCGACGAAGGGACGGTCGAGCGAGACGGGCACCGGAATCGGAGCGGTGTGCTCGAGGGTGTCGGGGTGCGGATCTCCTGAGAGGGCCAGCGCGCGCTCGACGGCGTTGCGAAGCTCACGCACGTTGCCCCGCCAGGGGTGGTGCTTCGCGGTCATCCACGGCTCCATCTGCACCACCGCGAGAGCCACCCGCGCGCGCCGTTCGTCGTCTCCGGTCTGCTGGCGCACGAGGTGATCGACGAGAATCGGGAGATCGTCGAGGCGCTCGCGCAGCGGTGGAATGCGCAGGCGAACGACGGCGAGGCGGAAGTAGAGATCTTCGCGGAAGCTGCCGGCGTTGGTCTCGCGGAGCAGATCGCGGTTCGTCGCGGCGACGATGCGAATGTCGACGGGAATGGGCTCGAAGCCACCGACCCGGCGAATGACGCGCGTCTCGAGCGCGCGCAGCAGCCGGGGCTGAAGCTCGAGCGGCAGCTCGCCGATCTCGTCGAGGAAGAGTGTTCCTCCGTTGGCGGCTTCGAAGACGCCGATCTTCTTGTCGACCGCGCCCGTGAAGGAGCCACGCTCGTGACCGAAGAGCGCGCTCTCGATGAGATTGGGCGCGACCGAGGCGCAGTCGAAGACGATGAAGGGAGCCTCTTTTCGCGGCGACGCGTCGTGCACCGAGCGGGCGAGCAGCTCCTTGCCGCAGCCGCTCTCGGCCTCGACGAGCAGCGTGGCGTTGGTGGGGGCGACGCGCCTGAGCTCGCGAAAGAGCGCACGCATGGGAGCGCTGGCTCCGACGAGCTCGCCAAAGCGGGCTTCGGGTGCAGGGAGCAGCTCTTCGCGGGCAGCCTCGATGGTGATCGAGGTGCCTCCGAGCGTGGCGGTCATGCCGGGCTCGAGCAGCGCTTCGGTGATTCGCACCCCGTTGATGGTGGTGCCGTTGGTGCTTCCGAGATCTCGCACGAGCACGCCGTGGCTGGTGGCGCGAAGTTCGGCGTGGGCGCGGCTCGCGGTGGAGTCGGTGAGGAGGAGATCGCTCTCAGGGTGTGTGCCGGCGCGCAAGGTGGAGTCGCGAAGCTCGACGCGGCGAACACCACCGCCGGGGTCGCGCACGACGAGCGTGACGATCTGCAGCTGAATGACGCGGACGTACTTCTGGACCTTGTCGGTTCGGCGGAAGTCGGAGTCGTCGCTCGTCATCGGGCGGCGCGAAGGTACGCGGCTTCGTCGCGAGCCGACAACGGATTCCCGATCGTCACTTGTCGAGCCGCGACAGCGCTTCGAGCCAGGTGATGCGCAGGTCGCTCTCTTTCGAGAGCTCACTCGCGACGAATTCGCGCACGAGCGGTCTGGTCATCGGAACGGCCAGCCTCGACCTCGTCGGCCCCTCGAAGCGGGGATCGGCGAGGAGAACGTGCACCGCTCCGATGAAACGGGGCTCGAGCTCGCGCCAGGCGGGTAACGCGTCTGTCAGACCTTCGAGCAGGCCCTTCTCGTGAGACCCGCCCTCCCTCGTCGGAGTCAGGTTCACCCATGACGAAACCATGCGGGCCTTCTCTGACCGCTGGCGCTGACAGAGCCCGACCGCAAACGAGATTCCGACACCGTCCATCTCGGCTGAGAACAGAGCAGCCGAGCCTGCTTCGAGCTTCCCCTCCGCGGAGTCTGCGAGGAAGGAGACGAGCCCCTGAGGCCTCGAGACATCCCGCTTCTGGAAGTGCCAGGTCAGGCGCGGCGACAGAAACGCAAACTGACGAACCGAGTCTTCGATTGCCGTTGCGTCGAATGGCGTCTGCAGGATTTCCGGGTCGGGCCGGAACCGAATTCGAAGGCCCTGCCGATCGCTCTTCCCAACGAGCTGGAGCGGCTCGACGGTGACTCCTCGAGCGAACGCGATTCGGTGGCAGAGGCCGTCTCGATGCGACTCGACCTCGAGACGTTCCGAAAGCGCTGACACGGGAGCGAGGCCGACGCCCAATCCACTGTGCGTGACATGAACGTGGGCGCGCGGGCCGTCACGTGTCGGCGTGTGGTGGAGCGAGGTGAAGACCGACTCCAGAAAGCTCAGACCGCGCTCGTCTCCTTCGACCGAGATTCCTGGCCCGTCGTCGCTCACCGTCAGCCAACCATCGTCGAGGTCCACCGAGACCGTCGTCGCGCGGTGGAGGAGAAACTGGTCGATGCTGTTGCCGATGAGTTCGAGACAGAGGTGCTGAAGGCCTCTGGGCCCGGTGTCGCCGATGTACATGCCGGGCCGCTTGCGAACGAGATCGGGCCCATCGGGGTGCGTGTCGGCCACGCCGTATTCTACCTGCTCAGCGGCCCGACTTCTTCCGCTTCACCGGCTTCGCCCACACGCCGAGCGACGCACCTTGCGGGTCGACGAACACGCCGATCGCGCCCATGTCCCCGATGTCCTGGAAGTCGAGCACGATGGTGGCTCCGAGCTTCTTCGCCTTCGCGATCGTCTTCTTCACGTCATCGACTTCGACGTACGGCAACCACGCGGTCGGCGCTTCGGGCATCGGCTTCTGCTGCATCGCTCCGCTCGTCGCGGCCTTGCCGAGGTCGATGCCGAGATAGTCAGGCGAGCCCGGGTACGGAGCCACCTTCCACTTGAACAGCGCGCCATAGAACGTCCGCGCGCGCTTGAGATCGTCTGTGTTGAGTTCGAGATGAGCGAAGGGGTTCGGCATGGCGACTCCAGGTCAGGGTTTGCACCTGGACTGGCCGAGCGCCGAAAACTCATCGGTCAGCCCGCAGAGAGCGCCTGCAGCCACGAAATTCGCAGATCTGACTCCTTGCGGAGTTCGCGGGTGACGGCTGTCGACACGGCGCGAAAGACGACCTCGTCCTGGAGCACGGTTCGGCTCACGCCCTCGAAGCGAGGGTGCGGCCAGCCGACGTGAATCGCGAGCACCAGTCTGCGGTGGAGCGGCGCCACGTCGCCCTCGAACGCCTTCGTGATGCCGTCGAGCACGCCACGAACGTGAGAGCCGTTGTTCGATGCGGCGAAGTTCACGAAGCCCACGCGTTTTCCTCTCGCACCCGATGCGAGCCCGGCGACGAGCTCGAGCTGCACGCCCTCGATGGTCTCCGCGACAGTGATGATCGACCCCGGGATCATCGGCGATGGAGCAACGCTGACCGCGAGGCCGAGCAGTCCATCGGCTTGCTGCACTGCCCTGCCCTGAAACGACCAGTGCAGCTTCGGCGTGAGCCATGCGAGTTCATGGATTCGAGCTGCGACCGCCGCGAGTTCGAGCTGCGGCGTTCCGAAGATCTGTGGATCGGGCCTGCAGCGAACCGTCGTACCGTGGTCGGTGCTCGCTCCGAGTCGGGTGAGCGGTTCGGCGATCTTTCCGCGAGAGTAAGCAATCGCCCAGCGCCCACCATCGCGGTGAATCTCGACCTCGAGTCGCTCACTCAGCGCGTTCACCACCGCAAGCCCGGCGGCATACTGCGACCCGGCCGGTGACATCGAGGTGAGCAGCGCCTCGATGGAGTCGATCGCGATTCCCCGCCCCTCATCCGTCACCGTGATCGACCCGTCGGCGATGTCGACCGAGATGGCGCGCCCGACCCCCGCGAGGTGTTCGTCGAGGCTGTTCCCGACGAGCTCAGACACGAGGTGGAGCAGCCCCGCTTCGTCCGTCGACCCGATGTACATGGCCGGGCGAACGCGAACGGGCGCGAGCATCTCGACGCCGTCTGTCAGGTCACTCGCCAGAACGAACGCCTTCTACCGGACAGCCTCGAGCCACAACACCCACACGCGACGAAGCTCGGCGCAGACAGCAGCGAACGCCCGATCGTCAGGCAACTCGTGACTGACATCACCCTGATCGATCGCATCTCCCTCATCCCGACGTGAATTGCCGAGACCACGTTCGGTAGCAGCCGCTCGGGGAAGGCCCGCAGCCCTCGAGATGGGCTCCGACATTCATTTCGCAAGCTGGAACCCCACGCCGCTTGCGGAGAACATCCACCCGGCAAGGTGGCTCCCGCTGGGACAACACGATGCCCGCAGCGCGTCTGGTCGATGACTCGTCCTTTCCTGAAGCCTCCTTTCAACGTTCGGCGTCACCAGGCGCCAGCGTCGCTTGGGTGCTCGAGCCTCGATCGAGATTCGATTGCCGAAGCCGGCGAAGTGCTCGAGGGCCCGCAAGAAGTCCGAACGACATTTGCGCGATTCCCCGGCCATCGAAGCCAACGAACACTCCCGCTCGAACACGACCGTCGGCCGGAGCTGTGAACAACCTGCGCGGCGTCTCTGGTGTTCCGCGCTGGCGTTCGGGTAGCTCCACTCTGGCCCTGGGCCGCCCTTCACGCCGATTCGGTGTGGGTGGTCTGTCGATACGACCGCGAACGTGCCGTACGACGCGAGGGCCTCAGGCAGCAGCGTCTGCGCTGGAACCGACCCGCAGCCGCCTCATCACCGAAGCGAGGCGAACTGGGGATGCTCGAGCACCATACGCTCGACGTCGGGCGTGAACGCTTCCCCGTGCGCCCCGCGCGCCGACGATCGCCTCCATCGCTGCACCCACCGCTCCCCGATCGGGCTCGCCAGGCTCTCGAGCTGCGTCGCGGCGTTCGTCGTCTCCGTGCGCGTTCCCGTCGACACGCCCTGCCCCACGAAGAACCCCGCCAGCAACAACGACACGCGCGTCGGAGTCGCCGAGCTGTACGTCACCAGCAACCCACCCTCGTCGTTCGTGTGCCAGCGAACCTTGCGCAGGAAATCCACCGTCCACAACGTCGGGTTCGCCTCGGGCGAGAACGGATCGAAGAAGACCAGATCACACCAGCCCGGCACGCCGTCGATCGTCTCGCGCGCGTCTCCGACCAGCGTGCGCCAGGTGATGCCCGGGCCTTCCCAATGGCCCTGCTGCAGAACCGCCTCGCACGCCGTCTTCCACGGCTGAAGAAACGGAAAACCCTCGGGCGTCTGCAGCGCGAGCTCGAATGCGTTCATGTCGGACTCGAGGCTGATGATCTCGATCTCCCGCTTCCGCGCCTGCCCCATCGCCTGCACCTTCGTCAGCGCCGCGATCGCGTTGGCTCCGGCGCCGAGGCCGACGTCGAGAATGCGCAGCGGCTCCTCACTGAAGACGGCCAGCCGCGCCTCGAGCTTCGTCTGCTCGACGTACAGCCCGTTCGCCTCTTCCCACGGACCGACAGGGTGCATCACCTCGCCGTGCTCCGTGTGCCGAACGGCGTGCGCTCCGCCCCGCGTGGTGACGACCTCGAAGGCGCCGTGCTTCTGCCCCGTGGGCTTCGGCTTCGTCGTCTTCGGAGACAGCCGCTCGACGAGCTCTCGATACTCCGCGTCCCACCGGTTCTCGATGATCGCGGTGCGCATGCGCGTGGTGAGCTGTTGAAAGTGACGCAGGTTGTGAATCGCCAGCAGCCGCGAGCCGAGGTGATGCCCGCCCTGCATGAGGTGGCGAATGTACGCACGCGTGTAGCGCTTGCAGACGAAGCAGTCGCACGTCGCGTCGAGCGGCCGATCTTCGAACCGGTACTCGTGCCGGCTGATGCGAATGCGCCCCTCGAACGTGTAGCCGTACCCCTGCTGCGCCATCTTCGGAGGGATGATGCAGTCGAACATGTCGATGCCGCGGTGCACGCACTCGACGAGATCGATCGGCGTGCCGACGCCCATGAGGTAGCGCGGGCGATCGGTCGGCAGCTGCGGCGCCGTGTGGCCCGTCATCGAATAGAGCAGCTCGCGCGACTCACCGACCGCGAGCCCGCCGATCGCGAAGCCGTCGAACGGGTGCTGAGTGAGAAACTGGGCGCTCTCGCTCCGCATCTCGGGAAACACCCCACCCTGCACGATCGCGAACAACGCCTGACCGGTCGGCTTCGAGTCCCGGGCAGCGAGGCTGCGAAGAGCCCAGCGGTGGGTACGCTCCATCGCGTCGCGGGTGACGGCCTCGTTCGAGGTCGACGGCGGGCACACGTCGAGCACCATCATGATGTCGCTGTTGATCGCGTTCTGCATCGCGATGGACGTCTCGGGCGAGATCAGGTGCCGGTGGTTGTCGTACGGGCTGCGAAAACGCGCGCCCTCTTCGGTGATCTCCCGCTCGCCCGGCAGGCTGAAGATCTGAAAGCCGCCCGAGTCGGTCAGCACGCCGTGCGGCCACTGCATGAAGGGGTGAATGCCGCCGGTCTTCTCGAACAGCTCGGCGCCAGGCCTCAGCAGCAGGTGGTAGGTGTTCGCGAGGCAGAAGCGCGCCCCCGTCTCGGCCACGTCGTCCATCGTGAGGAAGCGCACGTGGGCGTGCGTGGCGACGGGCATGAACGCCGGCGTCTCGAGCACGCCGCGCCGCGTGTGGAGCCGCCCTGCCCGCGCCCCCGACGGCGAGGTACCGAGCAGCTCGAAACGAATGGGCGAGTTGGTGGGAGCAGCCATGATCGCGCGGCCTCTACCACGAGCCCTGCCGTGGGCTGCGAGGAAGCGGTAGACAGCCGCGATGGCCTTCCTGCTCAGGCTGCTGGGTGTCACTCGAGCAACGACACCGGCGCAGCTCGCTCGAGAGCGGCTGACCGATCGGCCCGAGGCCTTCATCGTCGTCGCGGAGGCCATCTATCAACCGCACGGCGGGCGTGATCGCGTGGTGCTCACCTTCGACAACGACGCGGCCGTGGTCGAACGACTCCGCAGCCGCAAGTCGTCGTGGAGCGCGCGGAGACGCCTCGAGGCCTCCGAAGCGTCCCAGCTCCGTGCCGCCATCGAAGCCTGGGAGCCCTGGGCCTGGGCGCCTCCAGAGCCCGTCGGCAAAGACGGCCTGCAGTGCACCTTCGTGTTCGCCCGAGAAGGCGCGAT
>JAEUJR010000792.1 GCA_016793585.1 Archangium sp. | reverse complement strand
GCCGACACGAGGTCGCCGAGGGCGCCAACCGAGGAGCCCAGCGTGAAGCCATCTTCTGCGAAACGGCCGTACGCGCTGGCGAGTGACGTCACGGCGCCGAGGCCGGGCAGGAAGCGGCTGGCGTACTTGCCGATGGTCGAGCTGCTCACGCCCAACACCTCGGAGCCCAGCCGGCCAGCCTGCGCGAGCCCGCCGATGATGGTCGCGGCGTCACCCGAGGCGGCGAGCAGTGCGTCGACGCGCTCCCTGGCCGTGTCGGCCGTCGCGGCGCCGTAGAGGTCGTACGCGAGCCCAGCGATGGCGAGCCCCTTGCCGAGTGTCGAGCTGCCAGCCCAGTCCTTGCCGAGCTTCTCGAGGTCGTCCGGGTCGGCGGTGCCGGTCGCCAGCTTCATGAAGCTGTCGAGCGCACCGGTGATGTCCTCGGGCTTGCCCTTGTAGTCCCACGCCGTCGACGCCGCGCCTGCGACCGCCAGCGCCGGGTCCATGAACGGAGCGAGCTTCTCTTCCAGCTGCTCGCGGAAGGTCTGCGCGGCGACCTGGCCTTTGGCCGCCTCTGCAGCCGCAACGGCCGGGAGTGCAGCGGCGACGACCCCTTCGAGGGCCTCGCTCGGGCCGTTGGCGCGAGCGCGTTCGGCGGCCCAGTCCAACGCGGCCGGGGCGTGACGAGTGCCCGCGAGCTTCGTGTAGCCGTCGACCAGCGTCGCCTCGCTCAAGCTGCCTGCGTTGGCCTCGAGGCTCGCCTTGAGTGCGTCCTCGGCGGCGGCGACGTCGGTGTAGAGGCTGGCGTTCTGCTCGCGGAAGGCGGCGATGGCGGCGGCCTTCTGGTCGTCGGTGGCGAGGCTGGCTCCAACGGCCAGGTGCTCGGCGAACCTGGTCTCGGCCTCGGTCAGCTTCGTCTTTGCGGCGTCGAGGGCCGCCGTCGCCGCTTCGACCTCGGCGGTGGCGGCAGGGTCGACGCCGGCGAGGGCCTCATCGAGGCCGCTGCCGCTGCGCACGGCGAGCTTCGAGGCGCGGTCGAGGTCTCGTGGGCTGAGCGTGCCTTGCGCGACGCCGGCCTTCATCGCGTCGACGACGGCACCTTTGTCTTCGGGCTTCGCAGCGGCGTACACGCGGTTGAGCTCGACGGGAGACAGGTTGCCCACCACGTCGGCGCCGTACAGCGGGTCATCTTTCTTCGCGGCAAGCTTCTCGGCGAGGCGCGCGTCGGCCAGGTCTTCCTGGGGCGTGTCGCGGTAGGCGCGGTACTCGGCCACATCTCGCGCCACGGCCTCCTTCGCTGCCGAGACCGCGGCGCCGCTCAAGGCCACGGGCGCCGCCGCCGACGCCTTGAAGGTCGAGCGCGTCTGGTCGAGCGGCTTGAGAGCCTCGACCTTCGGCGGCTCGGGCGGCTTCGGCCGTTCGGTGCGGTTCGCCTGGCTCGTGCTGCTGGTGCGGTCAGACGACGTGCGTTCGATGGCCATGACAGTCCTTTGAAAGTGGGCTCCTGCGGTGAAGACGCCAGCCCGCCCGAACTGTCGCACGGAATGGCCCTTCACCGCTCCCGGCTGTCCATCACGATGGTGACGGGCCCGTCGTTGACGAGCGCGACCTTCATGTCGGCCGCGAAGATGCCCTCGGCCACCGTCAGCCCGGCCGCGCGGCACTTCTCGCAGAACGACGCGTACAGCCGCTTCGCCTCGTCAGGCGGCATGGCGTCGGTGAAGCTCGGGCGCCGCCCCTTCTTCGTGTCGGCGTAGAGTGTGAACTGACTCACCGCGAGCAGCTGCTTCGACCCATCGTGCAGCGAGCGGTTCATCTTGCCCGCATCGTCTTCGAAGATTCGCAGGCCCGGCACCTTGTCGACCATGAAGTCGACGTCGGCGTCCGTGTCGCCTTTGCCCACGCCGAGCAGCACCATCAACCCGGGCCCGATGGCGCCGACCACGTTTCCATCGACCGTCACCGACGCCTCTTTCACCCGCTGCAGCACCGCGCGCATGTCACGGCCCCGAGACGGGCTGCGCAATCCACGAGCAGCTCGACGTGTGCTGACAGCCATCGAACGAGACGACCGTTCCGTCAGACGCGAGGTACCGCGCGAGCATGTTCACCAGGTACGTGCCGTCGTCCCACGTCTTCTTCGGGTCGGGCAAATCGAAGCCGTGACGGCCCGTCGGGCTCGGCATCGGGTACAGCACGCCGACGGTGCCGCCGACGGTCGCGCTGGGGAACACGTGGCGCAGCGGCGGATTGAGGCGAGGCACGTCGAAGCCATCGTTCACGGGAACGGTCGATGACAGGTTCTCGATGTCCATCAGCACGTGCTGCCCGCGCGAGTTCAGATAGGGGCTCGTGCGAGAGACGCCCTCGATGATGTGCGAGTCGACGAGCACCTGATTCACCGTCTTGTTGTACCGAGCGTCACGAGAGGTGAGGTCGAGGTAGCCCGCCGCGCGCGCGAGCGCCGTGCCCGTGGCGACCGGCACCACCGGGTCTCCCACGGTGTTCATGATGAGGGCCCGCGTACGCACGCGCTCTCCGGTGCCGTACTCGAGAATGCGGCGCTGGTAGTTCGGCGCGAAGTTCACCGGGTCAGACGCGTCGAGCAACGTCTGCGCGAAGCCGATGAAGCGCCGCAGCTCGGGCGTGCCGCGCTTGAGGCCGAAGCCGTCACCGAGCGCGACCAACGGAGCGCCCTTCGCGATGTCGCGGCCCTGCCACTTCGCGTCGACGCCGAACGTCGTGATGCTCAGGTACGGCTGCTGCTCCCTCGGCAGCGCGCAGCCCTCGGGCCGTTTGGGGCCGAGCACGCCCGAGTAGAAGTCGAGCTTGAGCGCGTTGCCTTCGTCACTCGACACGGTCGCGCGAATGAGCCCGTCTTTCTGCACGCGCGCGCAGCGCCACTCCTTCGAGACGAGGTTCGTGATGACCGCCGTGTCGCCCTCGGTCAGCGTCGCCTTCACGGGGCCAATCTTCACCCTGCCGCGCCCGTTGCCGTTGGGCAGGTACTGCCAGAGCTCGAGGCCATCGGCCGACTTCTCGGTGATGAGCAGCGGGCCCATCATGCGCAGCGACACGGCCTCTTTCACGCCACCGGGCGCGGCGCGTTTGCCGATTTCAGCGAAGCCGGCGCCCGCAGAGATGGGCACGACGACGCCGACGTGCGGCTCGGTACCACCGACGAGCGCGCTCATGATGCCGCCGAGCGAGCCGCCGCCCATCGACAGCTTCGAGGCCGCGCCGACGTCGATGACGCCGTCTCCGTCGAAGTCGCCCGCGAGGTCCTTCACGCCGTCGCGGTTCACGTCCCAGTCCCAGCGCGTCGAGCCGTCGAACGTCTGCAGCACCTGCACGAGGCGCAGGTAGTCGACGGTCGACTGACGAACCATGTCGCGCGTGTGCACTGCGTACGCCGTCCAGTAGTCGGCGCCGGAGTCGGGCTTCACGTCACCTGTCTGGTCGAACGCGCGGTCACGCTTGAGGCCCTTGAAGAGCCCGGTGAGGCCCTTCGACGCGAACAGGCCTTCGGCCGCCTGCAGCTCGAGGTCTCCGAAGCCGAGGCCGTGGCTCGGGCAGTCGATGGCGATGGAGGCGATGCCCTGCCGCGCGAAGAGGCCCGAATAGAAGAGGCCCTCGAGCTTGTTGCTGCCGTAGCCGTGGCCCGCGATGGCGAGCGGCGCCGGGCCGCGACGGTTCTTCGGCACCGCGAGCCAGAACGTCACCTTCTCGGAGCGGGCCTTGCCCTCGGGCAGCTCGATGGCGCCGGTCTCGGGGTTCAGCTTCCACGTCTGCTGGTGAATCGGCAGCAGGTTGCCCGCCGCGTCTTTGCGGGGGAAGAACTGCGGCGAGTCGAACGCGCCCGTCGCGAAGAAGTCGATGGCCTTGAAGCCCTCGATGAGCGACCGAATCTGCGGCGAGTCGGAGTCTGCTCCGAGCAACCCCGGCAGCAGGCTCGCGAGCGCGCCGACGAGCTGGTCGCCCGGCACGATGCGAACGTTCAGCATGCGCGAGGGGTCGTCACGAACGGCGTCGAGGTCGGTGAGCTTCGGCGGAAACTCGGTCGCCAGCCGCGAGAGTGGGCCGATGCCGTTGAGCCCGTCGCGAATCACCTTGAAGTACGACGAGATGCTCTGCGTGGTGAAGCTCCAGGTGAACGCCACGTCGTCGAGCGCCAGCCCGTGCTTCGGCAGACAGTCAGGGAGTCGCGAGAGCGCCGCCGTCTGCGACGCGTGGTTGATGTACTTGAACGGTGAGCGCACCGGCCGGCCGTCTTCGTCGACGAGGCGCTTCGTGATGACGACCGCGTACGTGTTGCGCTCGCGCATCGGCATCAGCGGGCGGAAGAGCAGCGACTTCGTCTCGCGCTCGTAGTGCAGCATCGTCTTGGTATCGCCAGGGAAGCGCGTGTTCGGGTGGTCGAGAATGCCGTCCATGTCGGTGTCTTCACCGGGGTCGAGCACGTTGTTGCGGTTCAGGTCCTCCTCGACCTCTTCGAAGAGCAGGTTGCCGGTGTCGCCGCGCGGGTCGTTGGGGAAGTAGTCGCGGTCTTCGATGACGGCGGGGAAGTTGTCGTTGCCGACGTCGAGCGGCACGGCCTCGCAGAACTCGGGCGAGTCGGGGTTCACGTCGATGACGTAGAGCGCGTCGTTCGACTGGTCGTAGTCGTCTCCGACGTGCCGGCGCGCGAGCTCACCGAGGTCGAGGTGCTTGGTGAACGACAACGACATCGGCGCGTAGGTGCCCCAGCCGTCGAGCTTGGCGAGCTCTTCACGAATCGCGCGCTCCCAGGCCGTCGGTGCCGTCTTGCTCGCGTTGAGCCGCTTCTTCGTCGGGCTCGTCGCGTCGAAGCGTGAGGCGAAGTCGTTCGGAAGGGGAACGTTGGGGAAGGGGCGCTCCTCGATGTCGAAGACGATGGCGGCGCCGGTGCCTTCGGGAGCCAGCATCAGGCCGCTGCCTTCGGGCGCAGCGCAGGCGCAGACGAAGACGAGCGAC
>JAEUJR010001175.1 GCA_016793585.1 Archangium sp. | reverse complement strand
CGTGATGCCCGTCATCGCGCAGAGGGTGAAGTTGAGGTTGAGGTTCTTGTTGCCGTTCGACACCTGGTAGCCGCTGGGGCGGAAGATCTGGCCCGAGTTGCCACAGCCCTTCTGCACGTCGCAGATCTGGCCGTCGGAGCGGACGTAGTTGATGAGATCGGCGGGCAGCATCACGCCAGCCGCGGGGAAGTTGGTGCCGCCCAGCGCGACCGGCGCCGCGTACAGCTCGTGCGAGCCCGAGAAGGTCGACGAGTTGGTGCAGAACGTGGCGTCGTCGGTGCGGTTGGTGACGCTGACGGTGACCGGGCCGGCCATCGCCGTGATGCCCACCGGGTTCCACAGGGTCGGGGTGACGACGTTGGTGAAGTTCGCGCAGCCCACGCCCGTGCGCGGAGCCTCGGCGCACGCCGCGCCGCTGCAGGTCAGGCCGTAGGCGCAGGTGTCAGGCTGAGCGTTCGCCGACGAGCAGGCCGCGCCAGCGCCGCACACGCGCGTCGTCGGGTTGCAAACCTGGCCGCCGGTGCACGAGCCGAACGTGCAGGCCACGCCAGCGTCCATGGTCACGCCGGCGTCGGTGCCGCCGTCGGTGTTCGACGTGGTGCCGCCGCACTTGCCCGTCGCCGTGTCACACGTGAAGCCCGAGGGGCAGCCCGTGGTCGCGGTGCACTTCGCCGCGCAGACGAGCGTCGACTTGTCCTGGCAGACCTGGCCGGCCGTGCCGCGATCGCAGAGCTGGTCGGTCGCGCACTGGCAGAACCCACGCGCCGCGCCACCGTCGGTGCCCGCTGCAGCACCCGTGATCGTCGCGCACTTCTTCGCCGAGTCGGGGCAATCGGTCGCGCTGGTACAGCCAGCAATGCACGTCTTGAGAAGGGGGTGACAGACCTCACCGGCGCCCGTGCACTGGCTATCGGTCGTGCAGGTCGTCGGGTTCATCGTCGTGTCGCCGCCACATCCGGCGAAGCCGAACGCGAAGCCCGCGGCAATGGCCGCCGCGAACCAGATGCTGGTTTTCGTCTTCATCATGTCGAACGTCTCCCTGAAGCTGCGTTGGTGTACTGCCTTCGAAGGTCCCGAAGCGGGCGGGACTGTAGGAATGCCCGATCCAGAGTCAACGAAAGTTGACCGCCCCACTGACGCATGGGACGTGCCGCCTGTTCATCAAGGAAATCGAAGGCGTTGAACGACCAAACGCCGACGCGCGGCAATGAGGTCGGGCACTTGCGCCATGGCGAGAACGTCAGGGCGTTCGAAGCAGCCGCCACGCCACGAACGACACGACCAACAGCATCACCAAGGCGATCTGGAGCACCCCCAGTCGCACCGCCCAGCGGGCCCTGGTCAGACCTTCGACCGGTGTCTCACGGCGTTCGATCGCTCGCTGCTCGACGAGACCGACGGCAATTGCCGCGATGGAGAGCGGGCCACAGAAGAGGAAGCCCGAGAGCCCAAGCACCAGGGCCAGCGTGGCGCGCGCCGAGGCGGTGTGCGGCACGGCAGCGCACTCGGCACACCAGGTCTTCTCGCCCTTGAGCACCGCACAATCGCCGCAGACGAAGCGCCCGCACCGCTCGCACATGTCGACTGCGAGCGCGGAGGGGTGACGAGGGCAGGTCGCTCCGACGGGCGTGGGCATCGACGCCCGGCGATCAGAACTTGAACGGGAACTGCACCGGCTCGCCCTGCTTCTTGTGCCGGGGGAACTTCATGCCCTTGATCAGCGTGCTCATGCACGAGGCCATGTAGCTGCCCTTGAGCTCTTCGGTGACGACGCTCACGTTCTTCACCGCGCCCGAGGTCTCGATCGTCCACTTCATCACGATCTTTCCGCTCGAGCCGCCTTCGCGCTTCTTCTGCTCTTCCGCGCAGCGCTGCAGGCCGGACTTGTTCGCGACGACGGTCTCCATGATGTCGCTCTGCTCGAGCGAGTCTTTGAGATCGCCACCACCGCTGCCTGGCGCCGCAGGGATGTAGACCTCTTTCTTCTTGGACGAGGTCTCGGCCTTCGGCTCTTCCTTCGCGGGCTTCTTCTTGCCGTCGCCGAACAGATCGTCGAACGACTCATCGCCACTGCTTCCCGACGATTTCGGCGTCTCCTTCACGGCAGGCTCGGCCTTGACCGGTTGCTCCTTCTCGACCTTCGCCGATGCCACCCGCGGACCGGTGTTGTTCGTCTTGGTGCCATTGCCCTTCATGGCGGCGACGGGGTGCGTCGGCTGCGCGGGCTGCGCTGCGGGCGGGTT
>JAEUJR010000779.1 GCA_016793585.1 Archangium sp. | reverse complement strand
CGTCAGCTTGCCCTTCTGGAAGAGCAGAATGACGGTCGAGCCCATCTCGAACATGCCGATCTCGCCGCCCTTCGCGATGGGAATCGGCCGCTCGTAGTTGACGACCTTCTGGCCGGCGCCCGTGTGGGTGACGACGGCGTCGTAGGCCGCGTGAATGCGCGAGACGCAGGTCGCGCCGACCGCGATGTACGCCACGTGCCCGAGCGAGGTGTCGAGCCACGTGACGAGCCGCTCGTTGATCGCGAACAGCGCGTCGACCGACTTCACCGAGGCCTGGTTCACCGGCCAGAACGCGCCTGGCAGGTACGAGTACCCGGTGATGCGGCCCTCGAGCGGCGAGTGGAAGCGGTGGTAGTCACGCGGCGAGAGGTAGATCGTCGCGAAGTGCCCGCCCTCGAAGTCGAGCGCGCGCCGTGCGTCACCCAGCAGCTTGTCGACGGGAAACGAGATGCCCTTGGCCTGCAGGCACCGGCCCGCCTCGATCTGGCCGATCTGCGAGATCGCGCCGTCGCACGGGCTCACGATCGCCTCGGCCGCGTCGTCCTGCGGGCGCATGCCCGGCTTGAGGCGGCGCGTGAAGAACTGCCCGAAGGTCGGGTACTGCTCGATGGGCCCTTCGGCTTCGTCGAGGTTCACCCGGTACTGCTTCGCGAACCAGCGCACGGCGGCTTGATGGAGCGGCGCAGGAACGGGCGCACGCGTCGCCAGCCCCACCGCCGTCGAGAGCGCCGACTTCGGCAGCAGGCGCATCAACGTCATGAACGTCGAGTCATTCATCGCGCCCGCCGCTTACCGCCTCGGGGCGATCAAATCGAGCACGTCAGGGGTTCGCGCGCGGCGCCAGCCCGCCTTCTGGTCTGGTCGGCGCCAGGCCCTGCCCCGTCGGCGCCACGTCGAGCGACCCCGTGGAGGGGCGTGGAGGCGCCGTCATGCCCGCTGGCAGCGGGGCCCCCGGAATGGCCATGTACTCCTGCGCGGGCTGGGGAATGACGGTCTGCCCCGCGTCGAAGGTGGTGCGGTTGGTGGTGACCGAGGCAGAGACCCGGCCGGCGAGCGCCCCCTTCACGAAGAAGAAGCTCGAGACCTCGGTGAGCCCCAGCTTCTTGAGGCAGTCGGGGGTTCCGTTCGCCTTGTAGGTGGGCACCTCGCCGACGCCGTCGATCGTCTGCTTGATGGGGCCGGTCGCGCATCGGCCGTACTTCTGCACGAAGGCGGCCTCAGGCAGACCACCCTCGGGCGGCCCGTCGGCGTTCACCGCCTCGGTGGGGCTGGGGTTCGCGGGCTGGGCCGGCGGGGGCGCGAGCAGCTCGGAGGGGCGGCTGTCGACGGTCGGCGCCTGCGCCGCCGCGAGCGCAGCAGCTTCGGCCGCCTGCTCGGCCTCGACGCGCGTGCGCTCGGTGTCGATCTTGGCGATCAGCGCCCGAGCGCGATCGTACTCAACCGCGTTGGTGGGAACGCCCGCGAGCGCCGCCGAGATCTGCTTCATCTCGTCCGAGACGTACGCGTCATCGCCCTCGCGAGCGACCAGCGACTCGTACCGGCCCTGGGCGGCGAAGAACTCCTTCGAGCTCTTCTTGCCGCAGCCGGTCAGCGCGAGCACCACTCCCACCAACAGCAACCAGGTTCGCATGGGGGTGACTTCCCGTCCTTTCGGGGTGGGCCGCAAGTTTTCGCGTCTTCAGACTCCCAGGAACAGACGCTTGCCGAAGTTCAACGCGAGATCGGCATCGAAGATCTTCTGGGCCGACTGCTCGATGTCGTACTCGACGCGCATGTACTCCACGGTTCGCGCCTCGGTGTCGTAGATCACGAAGCACGCACGGTTGTCGTAGTCGCGCGGCTGGCCGACGCTGCCGACCGAGATGATGTACTTGTAGCCCTTTCGAATGCCGAACTTCTGGGCCACCACGTCGTTCACCTCACCCGAGCCCAGCGCGAAGGCCTTGCAGAGGTGGCTGTGCCCGATGAACGTCACCTCGGGCAGATCGGTGGTGAACGGCGTGAGCTCCCGGGCCTGCTCGAGCGCGAAGATGTACTCGTAGGCGCGGGGCTCGATGGGCGAGCCATGGCAGAAGCCGACCTCGCCGATGCGATAGGTGAAGGGCAGGCTGCGCAGCCACGCCTGGTTCTCTTCGCTGATCACGTTGGCCGACCAGTCGAGGGCGTGCCGGGCAGCGTCGTAATAGAACGAGTAGTCCATTCGGCCGGCGACCGCGGCGTCGTGGTTGCCGAGCAGCGTCACCTCGGCGTTCTGGCGCACGAGCTCGCAGCACGGGTTGGGTGAGGCGCCGTAGCCGACGACGTCACCGAGCGAAACGATGCGATCGACCCGGCTCGCATCGATCACGCGGAACACCTCGGTGAGCGCTTCGATGTTGCTGTGAATGTCGGAGATGATCGCGATGCGCACGAGGAGGGCCTTTTTCCTGCTTCACTTCGAGGATCAACGGCCGGGGTGCTGCGACTCGGCCTGAACGAGCCGTCGTATCGTCTCCAGCCGGTCAGCGTCCACGCCTTCGAACACCAGCCCCATTCCCGGCGGGCCGCCCTGCCCTTCGAGCCGAGCCCACACCACCCGGGCCTGGGCTTCGATCGGGTTCTCGTTGCCGAACCGCAGCAGCGCGCGGCTGCCTTCGTTCAGCGGGGTGCTGGTGCGCAGGAAGAGCCCGCCCTCCGAGAGGTTTCCGATACGGGCGTAGACGGTGATGTTCTCACCCTCGCACCAGCATCGGAGCCGCGATGGCACTCTCGAGAACTTGCGCAGCTCAGACACGTGACGACGCCTCCAAGAACGACGGCCTGCTCGTTCCCCCCAACCCGCCCAACGACTCGAATGGTAGAGAGTGCCGCTGATGACCGTCAAGGCATGAGGTGTCGGGCGACCCAGAATCGCGAAAAACCGTCAGCACCATTGGCTTTCCGACGGCGTCGCGGCAGCCTTCGAGGGGCCGATGCCTCCGCAGGAACGACACGTTCGCTACCGCTGTGAGCTGTACGCGCGGGTTCAGACCCAGTCGGTCGACGTCAAGGCGCGGGTGCTCGAGCTCTCGGAGTCGGGCGCCTTCATCGAAGAGGCGCCTGGCTTCGACGAGCAGCAGGTGGAAGACGAAGGCGTGATGACGCTGGCGCTCCCCGGTGGAGCCCCGTGGACTGGTCCGTTCCGCGTGATGCGCCTGGGCTCGAGCCGCCGCGAGGTACGAGACCCGCGCGCGCAGCACGTCACCGTCTCGGCGGCGGGCTACGGCGTCGAGTTTCAACAGATCGACGACGACGAGCTCGAGCGGCTCCGCGACTTCCTCGAGCTGCTCGAGCTTCGCTGATCAGCTCAGTGCGCGAACTCGTAGATCTTCTCGATCGCGATCTGCCGGTAGCGATCGGCCTTGAGCGATCGGCGGGCGCAGTCGAACAGCAGCTCCTTCTCTGGAGCGCCGGCCTGCCGCCGACGTTCGGCCTCGGCCTTGATGAGCGGCGCGGCCTCGTGCGGGTGCCAGACCCAGGCTGACGAGAAGGCGAGCCCGCCCGCGAAAGGAATGAGGCGAGCCTCGAGCACGTCACCCAACGAGAGGCCGTGCATCGCGCGGCGCTCGGAGACGGCGACTTCGCTGCGCGAGCTGAGCGCGACGAGGGTGACGCGCCCCTCCTCGAGCTCCTTCACCTCGAACAGCGCGTGCCACGTCTCGCAGAACGCCCGCCACGCCTGCGCCTGTTTCGGCCCCTCGGTGGTGAGCGCCGAGAGGTACCGGGCGCGGGCAGGCGTCGTACCGGCCCAGGGCGCGACGCGATCGCACAGGTAGAACTCGAGGAAGCCGGCGAGCCGCAGCTCGAGCTGACGATCCTCCTCGAAGACCTCTCCCGCGAGCGCAGAGAACTCGGCGCGGGCCACGACCACGTCGGCCTGGTGCTCGGGCGTCATGGCCCACTGCACCAGCGCATCGAAGGCGCTGCTCGGAGAAGACGCCTCGCTCATGCGGGCAACGGCTGGCCGGCCATGAGGTCGGCGAAGCGCTTGAAGAGGTATTGCGCGTCGTGCGGGCCTGGTGAGGCCTCGGGGTGGTACTGCACGCTGAAGCACTTCGCGTCAGGCACCGAGAGCCCTTCGACGGTCTGGTCGTTGAGGTTCACGTGGGTGACCCGAGCCTTCGACGACAAGCTCTTCGCGTCGACCGCGAAGCCGTGGTTCTGCGAGGTGATCTCGACCCGGCCCGTCGCCAGATCCTGCACGGGCTGGTTGGCGCCGCGGTGCCCGAACTTGAGCTTGTACGTCTTCGCGCCGAGCGCACGCGCGAGGATCTGGTGGCCCAGACAGATGCCGAACACCGGCTTCTTCCCGATGAGCTGGGCGACTGTCTTGTCGGCGCCCACCACGGCAGCAGGGTCGCCGGGGCCGTTGGTGAGGAACACCCCGTCGGGCTGGAGGGCGAGCACCTCGTCGGCCGACGTGCCCGCAGGCACCACCGTCACGCGGCAGCCCTGATCGACCAGGAACTGCAGCATCGCCTTCTTGAGGCCGTAGTCGATCGCCACCACGTGAAAGCGCAGCGCGGGCGCGGGCTTCGTCGGTGACAGGAACGCCGGAGTCGGCCGCGTCCACTCGTAGCGCTCACGGGTCGAGACGCCGGTGGCGAGATCGAGCCCCTCCATCGAGGGGATCTTCTTCGCCTGTTCGACGAGCGCCTGCGGGGTCACGTTCTCGGTGCTGATGATGCCGTTCTGCGAGCCATGCGTGCGCAGGTGGCGAACGAGGCGCCGTGTGTCGAGCCCCTCGATGCCGCCCACCTTCCACCGCGCGAGCCACGACGGCAACGGCTGCTCGGAGCGGAAGTTCGACGGTTCGTTGAGCTCGCGAATGACCAGGCCGGTCGCGTGTGGCCGCGCCGACTCCTCGTCGAGGGCGTTGGTGCCCACGTTCCCGATCTGGGTGGCCGCGAAGGTGACGATCTGCCCGACGTACGACGGGTCGGTGAGGATCTCCTGGTACCCCGACATCGAGGTGTTGAAGACGACCTCTCCGAGAGAGGGCTCGACGCCCCCGAAGCCACGACCTTCGAAGACGCTGCCATCAGCCAGGGCCAACACTGCTCTTTTCACGTGACCT
>JAEUJR010000774.1 GCA_016793585.1 Archangium sp. | reverse complement strand
CACGTCAAAGCCCTCGTGCTCGACACCGAGGTGTACTCGAACACGGGCGGTCAGCAGTCGAAGTCGACGCCGCTCGGCGCGGTGCCGAGATCCTTCGACTTGAAGTCGGTGGCGACGAACGTCGACGGAGCGCTCTTCATGGCGGCCGGGTCGACCAGCTGGCTGCGAATGGCGGCGTGCGGGCAGATGAGCGAGCACTTGTTGCACTGAATGCAGAGCTTCTCGTCCCACGTGGGCAGCTCGAGGGCGATGGCGCGGCGCTCGAACTTCGTGGTGCCGGTGGGCCAGGTGCCGTCCACCGGAAACGCGCTGACGGGCAGCAGATCGCCTTCGCCGCGCATCATCGTGGCCGTCACACGCTGCACGAAGTCGGGCGCCGCTTTTGGAACCGCGGGCGGGCGAGGCGTGCCGGCCCCGAGCACCGAAGGCACCTGCACCTCGTGCAGGTTCGCCAGCGTCAGCTCGATGGCCTTGAAGTTGCGCTCGACGACTTCGCTGCCGCGTTTGCCGTACGACTTCTCGACGCCTTCACGAATGCGCTGAAGCGCCTGCTCCTTCGGCAGCACTCCCGAGAGCGCGAAGAAGCAGGTCTGCATCACCGCGCTGATGTGACGGCCGAGGCCTGCCTGCTGCGCGACCTGGAACGCGTCGATGACCGAGAACTTGAGCTTCTTCTCCATCACCTGCTTCTGCACCTCGAGGGGCAGGGCGGCGAAGGCCTGGTCGGCGGGCTTCGAGGTGTTGAGGAGGAAGGTGGCTCCGGGCGCAGCGTTCGCGAGCACGTCGTGGCGCTCGAGAATGGGTGCGTAGTGGCACGCCACGAAGCTGGCTTGCCGAATGCGGTACGTGGAGCGGATCGGCTGTGGCCCGAAGCGCAGGTGCGAGATGGTGATCGCGCCAGACTTCTTCGAGTCGTAGATGAAGTAGCCCTGCGCCTCGAGCCCGGCGTACTCGCCGATGATCTTGATCGTCTGCTTGTTGCTCGAGACCGTGCCGTCAGACCCGAGGCCATAGAACACCGCGCGCACCGTCTCGGGCGGCTCGAGATCGAATGCCTCGTCGTACGAGAGCGAGAGGTGGGTGACGTCGTCGTTGATGCCGACGGTGAAGTGCTTCTTCGGCGTCGGCTTGCCGAGCTCGTCGAACACCGCGCGCACCATGGCGGGCGTGAACTCCTTCGACGAGAGCCCGTAGCGACCACCGATGACCTGCACCGAGGGGAGTCGGCCGGTCTCGAAGAGCGCCGCGACGACGTCCTGGAAGAGGGGCTCACCAACGGCGCCGGGCTCCTTGGTGCGGTCGAGCACGGCGATGCTCTTCACCGAGGCGGGCAGGGTGGCGATGAAGGCGCCGACGTCGAACGGGCGGAAGAGGCGAACCACCACACCGCCCACTTTCTCACCGCGCTTCACCATCCACTCCACGGTCTCCTGAATCGCGCCGATGCCGGAGCCCATGGCGATGACGAGCTTCTCGGGCTCGGGGTGACCGAAGCGCTCGAACAGCTGGTACCTGCGGCCGGTGAGGGCGGCGAAGCGATTCATCGTGTCCTGCACGATGGCGGGGCACGCGTCGTGGAAGCGGTTGCCGGCCTCGCGCGCCTGGAAGAACGTGTCGGGGTTCTGGGCGGTACCGCGCAGCAGCGGCGCGTCGGGCGTCAGCTTGTGATCGCGGAACGCCTTGATGTCGTCGTCGAGCTTCAGCTCGCGCAGCGTGTCGTCTTCGATCGCGGCGATGCGATTGAGCTCGTGCGAGGTGCGGAAGCCGTCGAAGAAGTGCAGGAACGGAATGCGGCTCTTGAGCGTGGCGGCGTGCGAGATGGCCGCGAAGTCCTGCGCCTCCTGCACGCTCGAGGCGCACAGCATGGCGAAGCCGGTCGAGCGCGCGGCCATCACGTCGGAGTGATCACCAAAGATCGATAGACCATGCGTCGCGAGCGTGCGCGCTGCGACGTGCAGCACGAACGGCGACAGCTCGCCGGCGATCTTGAACATGTTGGGGAACATCAGCAGCAGGCCCTGCGACGCGGTGAACGTCGTCGCGAGCGCACCGGCTTGCAGCACGCCGTGAACGGCTCCGGCAGCGCCTGCCTCGCTCTGCATCTCGACCGTGTGAGGAATCTGCCCCCAGAGGTTCTTCTTCCCCGCGGCAGACCACTCGTCGCAGGACTCGCCCATCGCTGAGGCGGGGGTGATGGGGTACAGCGCGATCACTTCGCTCAGTCGGTAGGCAACCGAGGCGACCGCTTCGTTGGCATCGAGCGTGATGTGTCGGGTGGTTTTCACGTTCGCTGGGCCTGCAATCACAAGTCCATTTCCGTCGAGGTGGATCTCTTCAGCGGTGCGCAAGGCGTGCGCCGGGGTTGGCCCCCGACCGTCGAATCGCGCAATCTGCGCAGCCTCAGGGCCGGCCTTCCGAAGGACGTCATGCGTCTCGTCGCTGCGGTGATGATGGGGTTGCTTGCTGCGTGTTCTCCGTGCCCGTCGGGGCAGTGCCCGGCTGATGCATCGGCCGCAGGCGCTGGTGGTGGGCTCTCGTCGCCCGGCGGAGGCTCGGCGAGCGCGGGTGGATCAGCGAGCGCTGGTGGATCAGCGAGCGCGGGTGGATCAGCGACCGCTGGTGGATCAGCGACCGCGGGCGGAGCAGCGAGCGCCGGAGGCTCGGCGGCTGGTGGACGTGCGAGCGACGCCGGCGTCTGCAGCGCGGGCTCCATCGTCATGCTCCCCAGCGCGCTCGAGTTCG
>JAEUJR010000771.1 GCA_016793585.1 Archangium sp. | reverse complement strand
GAGCGCGACCGGGCTTGGCTCGCAGCCGGCGTCACACTTCAGCTCGCCGTCGGTGTGGGCTGACCCGATTCCGCCCGCAGCGGCGCCGAGCGCGACCGGGCTTGGCTCGCAGCCGGCGTCACACTTCAGCTCGCCAACGCTCGCGTCCGATCCCGTTCGGCATGACGCGACCCCTGAGGCGTTCTCGTTGGGCCGCGAGCCCGTCGCGCATGCGGCTGCGCCTGAGGTCGTCCCGCCGACGGTTCGCCCTCCTCCAGAAGCAGCGCTGACCGAGCGGCCGCAGACGCCCGTGCAGCTGAGCCCTTCCCTGCTCTCTCGTGATGGCGCGATCGCGTCGGTGAAGGGTGTCGCGGGTGCGCTGCGGGCGGTGATCGGGCGATCGGGGAAGGACACGCGCGTCGATGCGTATGGGCGTGACGAGGCGCTGGTGCAGTCACTCCAGCCGCTCGCCGATGCGCTGTACGAGAAGTACTGGCGCGTGACGCTCGAGGGCGTCGCTGACGTGCCAGCCGGAGCTTCGGTGCTCGTCGCCAATCACGCGGGAGCCCTGCCGATCGATGGGCCGCTGCTCCACCACGCGCTGAAGCGTGAGCGGCCTGATCTGCAGCCCGCGCGATGGTTGTTGGAGGATCAGATTTTCCACTCGCCTGGTCTCGGCGTGCTGTGGAATCGAATCGGTGCGGTGCGCGCGAGCCCCGAGAACGCGATGCAGTTGTTGGCCGAGCACACGCCGATCGTCGTCTTCCCCGAGGGGTTTCAGGGGCTCTCGAAGCCGTTCGCGCAGCGGTATCAACTGCAGCGGTTCGGGCGCGGCGGGTACGTGAAGATCGCGGCGCGCGCGGGCGTGCCGATCGTTCCCGTCGCGATCGTCGGCGCGGAAGAGTCGGTGCCGTTGCTCGCGAAGCTGCCCGCGGAGGCGCTGGGCATTCCGTTTCTGCCGCTCACCTTGCCCCCGCTGCCGGCTCGGTGGTTCATCAAGTTCGGCACGCCGATCGTGGTGGAAGGCGGAGCTGCGGCAGCAACGGATCTCGCCCTGGTTCAAAAGCTGAACGAACAGGTGCGTGACACGATCGACGTGATGCTGAAGGACTTGCTGAGTCGTCGCGACGGCGTGTTCTGAGTCAGTCGGACCGGTCGTTCACCAACATCTCTTCGCAGACGATCTCGACGCCTTCGTCGCGATAGTGAAGTCGGGGGCCAACACGTTCGACGGCTGGCGACTTCGTATGCCAGCCGACAGGCGCATTGATTCGCTCGACGAGTACGAAGTGCACGAACCTCACGCGCCCCTGATGATGGCATTGCACGACGAGTCGCTCGTGCGTCTGGGTGAACCCAAAGAGACGCATCGCGCCCCGACTCGAGACGACTGAATCGATGGCTTCGTCGTGCATGAACCCTCAGTTGGTCGCGTTCACCCAGCCGACGAGCTCGGGAACGGGCTGAACTTCGCCGCGAACTCCGGGCTCGGCTGAGACGGGAACCGCGAGCATGCCTCGCGCTTCGAACACGCTTCTTGCAGCGTCTCTCGTCGACACATCAGGCGCGAACACAAGCGCCCCATCGCCTCCGCCTGCGCCAGATTGCTTCGCCACGCAGCCGGTCGACGCAGCCAGCGCCATCACCCGCTCGAGCGACTCGGTCTTCGTCGGCCCGAGCGAGAAGAGCAGTGTCTGCAACTCGGTCGCGGCCGCTTTCGTGCCCGCGAAGTCACCACGAGCCAGCGCCTCCTCGAGCTGCGCACCGAGCAGATCGCTCTGCAGCACGAACTTCTCGCGCCCCTTCACATCGAGGCCCCGTTCGACCTCCGAGATCAACACCGGCGTCGACGCGCTCTCTCCGCTGAATACGTACAGCATCGGCAGCCGCGGAGGACTCACGCGCCACACATCGATCGGAGGCGAGCTCACCAGCGCTCCGCCGAACCCGCCCTTGTTGCCGGCGTCGATCAACGCGCTCACGTCGGCCCGGCGATAACGAACGACATCACCGGCGAAACAGGCAGCGACGTCGGCTCCACTGCCCTTCCCGTTCTGCGCAGATGCATGAGCGACGAGCGCCAGCTTCAACGCATCGAACGAAGCGCCCATCGCGGTTCGACACGCCTCGGCAGCGAGCACGCACGCCCGCGCGCTCGAGCCGAAACCCAGCTTCTTCCCGCTCGGCATCGGAGACGACTCGAACGCGATCGAGAACCCCGAGACGTCCTGGCCGACGGCGCGCAATGCGAGATCGATCGTGCGCGCGACGAAGTGAAACGACGGCGTGGGGGTCGACTCCCAGCGCGCTCCGAGTGGCGTGGTGTCACCTGAGAGCCGGCCTTCTGCGAGCAGCACGTCGATTCGGCGATCGGCCCGTTTGCGCACGTGCGCCCGCACGCGCGGCCCGACCGCCAGCACGCGCGCGACCCCACCCCACAGCACCGAGTACTCACCTGACAGGAAGAGCTTGCCTGGCGCCGAGAGCGTTCGATCCACGCCCTCGTTCTGCATCGGACCGTCGCCCGTGACGAGTTTTCAGAGGTCTCTCACGCACTTCAGGTTCACCTTGAAGGCCAGGTTCTCGAGCCCGCAAGCCGCTCGCGAGAGCTCCCACGACGAGCGTTGCCCCTCCGCGCAGGCCGGCAACGCGTCGATGCACTTCGCGTACAGCTCGAACTGCTTCAGATCGTTCTCCGTGCAGTCGGGCTGATTGCGTTCGCAGGTCTGCAGCTTCGAGTCCGACCAGGCGTTGCGACTGGCATTGCACGCGGCTCCCTTCTGATCGCCAGCGGCCTCGGCCGTCGCGATGCGAGTGCATGGTGTGCCGCAGGCAAGGAGCAGCGTCGAAAGCAATGTCGTTCGAAGGAGCATGCGCAACGGTCTGCAGCCCTCGCGCCATCGCGCGTGCGATGGAACTTCGACGTCGGGCACTCGGAAATGCGACCGTGGTTGCAAGCAATGACGACCGCGGTTGCTACGCTCGCCGCATGCGCGCATTTCGTCTTCTCATGTTCCTGACGCTGGGCGCCTGCGTTGGAACTGCGACCGGCCCAGTCTTCGACGCAGGCGGCGACGCAGCCATCGACGGTGGGCTCTCGTGTGCGAACGGAACGCACGACTGCGCCGGCGCCTGCGTGGCTGACGACGCCGTCGCGACGTGCGGGAGTTCATGCACTCCATGTTCGGCCCCGATGAACGCCGTGGCGACGTGCACCAATGGCGCTTGCGGCTTCGCGTGCACTGCCGGCTTCGAGCCGTGCCTGGGCCGTTGTCTCGCCGCCGACGCCGGAACCTGCCCCGTGAACCTGCGCCCGAACGTCTTTGCGCCGCTCACGAGTGGAGACGTCGGCACGCGAACACAGGCGGCACTCGTCTACCTCCCGACGACCTCCGAGTACACGCTCGTCGGCGGAGCCCGCACGCACGCGATGCAGCCCTACGACGTACAGGTGCTGAAGCTGGGTGATCCCGCATGGAGAAACGCATTCCCGCCAGGGAAAGAGACGACGTGGGGACCTGAGGTCGGGAACTCCACCGCGCCAGGCTTCCGCTCCGAGGCCTTCGAGGTCGCCGACACGTCAGGCTTCCCGCGCCCGAGCTTCGAGGTCTACGGCGGCATGACGACGTTTGGCCAATCGGCGTGGCTCGCGTCGCAGAACCGGCTCCTCTTCTATGTGTGGAACCGCACCTTCTCGTACGACGCCGTCGCTCGCGCGTGGTCGTTTCACTCGCCCGCGATCGATCCCGCTGGGGGCGCGATGAAGCCGCGGCTCATGTGGGGCGCCATGACGGCCGACTCCACCGGCAGCAAGGTGCTGCTCTTCGGCGGAGCGAACGTGGAGTCCGACGCGGGTACACCCGGCACGTGGATCTACGAGCCTGCGACCGCCACCTGGCGCCCAATCACCGGAGCCGCGCCGCCACCGCGCAGCTACTCGAGCCTCGTCACCGACCCCGAGCGAAACGAAGCCCTGCTCTTCGGCGGCGACGAGCTCGATCGCCTCCTCTCCGACACGTGGACGTTCGACTTCGCGACCGAGCGCTGGGCGCAACACACGCCACCTGTTTCACCGTCTCCGCGCGCGGGTCACCGCCTGCTCTACCTGCCGCAAGCGAAGGCGACGGTGCTGCTCGGCGGGTGGACCAGCAGTTCGACCACCGACTACGTGTCTGACCCGTACCAGCGGTTGCCGATGCAGCTCTGGCGCTTCGACTTCGCGAATCGCACCTGGTCCCTCATCAAGCACTTCTCGGACATGGCGACGCCGACGTTCCCGCCGTCTGCGATTCACGCTGGCTTCACCTTCGCCGCCGCAGTCGGAGCCGACGACATCGCGGTGCTCCACCACAAGCAGGGCTACCCTGACGATCAGGCGCAGGGCCGCACGTGGGCGCTGAAGCTCGACGTCTCGGCCCCCGATGTCGCGGGCACACTCCAGTACGGCGTCGACGCTGGCACGGTCACGATTCGCGCGGGCCGCTACGATCCCGACTGGTTCCTCGACGCGGGGCTTCCCGATGCTGGCGAGCTTGCCGCAAATCAGCAGCGCATCACCTCGGCCCCAGACAACGCGTGGCTCGAGGTCGTCGCACCGAACCGTCCGCGCTCGAACCACGACTGGGGCACGGCGGCGTTCGACTCCGACTCACGACAACTGCTGCGCTGGTCTGGCGGCCACTCGGCCTGGTCCGGCACCGACGTGCTGCAGTACTCGATCGCCGACAACCGCTTCGCCATCGGCTACCGACCCGAGCTCGTCTTCGAGCGCACCTTCACGAACGATCAGATGCCGGGGCACTGGAGTCCCAGGGGCCGCCCGTGGATGGCCGTGCACACGTACAAGATGTACGCGTACTCGAGCGCGCTGCGGCGCATGGTCATCTACAAGAACCCGTACACGTACTTCTACGACCCGAGCCGCAGCGTCATGGAGTTCGACGGCGCACGCGTGAAGCAGGAGCTCGGCGGCAATCAGTACGTGAACACGCTGACCGAGACGCCGACGGGCCTGATCGCGTGGACGCCCATGGGCCTGTGGAAGCTCGAGAGCCGGGCCGGGCCGTGGGTGAAGCTGACCCCGACGGCGATGGGCGGAGCCGCACTGCCCGCGATGAGCCCCGACAGCCAGACCGCGGTCTATGTGCCAGCTGGAGATCGTCTGCTCCTGTTCGCGACGCAGGGCACCGCGAAGGGCGAGGTGTACGAGTACGCGATCGGCGCGAACACGCTTCGGCAGCTGAACCCCGCGGGCAAGACGCAGCTCTCGGCGACGCTCGGTGGGTTCCTGCGAGAGTCGGCGTTTCTTCCCTCGCTCGGGCTCGTGCTGTTCGCGATCGACTTCCAGACGCCGGCCGACGTGACGGCGAACGTGAAGCGCGTGCCGGTGTACGACGTGGTGAACAACCGATGGAGCGCGTGGAAGCTGAACGCCCAGCGCTACGGCAACAGCTTCGCGGTGGTCGCCGATT
>JAEUJR010000694.1 GCA_016793585.1 Archangium sp. | reverse complement strand
CGCTCCGACGGCCAGATCTGCGACGTGCAGAAGGGCTGTGGCAACTCGGGCCAGATCTTCCGCCCCAGCGGCTACCAGGTGTCGAACGGCAACAAGAACCTCAACCTCAACTTCACCCTCTGCGCGATGACGGGCATCACGACGTTGACCGCCGGCTTCTACGCCGACAAGGGCAACGCCGTTTGCGTGACGATGAACTGACGTTGAATTCCCAACCCCGAACCCGGTCGAAAGCCGCAACGGCGATTGGCCGGGTTCACCACAAGGACACGAAATGAACTTCAAGAAGATGATGATGACGGTCGCGGTTGCTGCCCCTCTCGCGGCGTTTGCGCAGTCAGGCACCACGGTGAAGCCCACGCCGGTGCTCCCCGGTGAGCCTGCGCTGGCGTGCCCCGCTGGCACGAAGCAGTCGGGCGGCAAGGACACGGTCTTCGAGGCGACGTTCTGCACGAAGGCCGGCCGTCTCGGCGAGCCCCTGATGCACGGCCCCTACCTGGGCCTCTACAAGTCGGGCAAGAAGCGCGTCGAGGGTGCGTACCTCGAGGGCAAGCGCACGGGTCTGTGGGTCGCGTACGACGAGGCCGGCGGCAAGCTCGAGGAGCTCTCGTTCGACAACGATCTCTGGAACGGCAAGCGCACGCAGTGGATCAGCGGCCAGAAGATCCTCGAGGAGAACTGGGTCGCCGGGAAGCGCCAGGGCATCCAGAAGGAGTGGATCAAGGGCAAGGAAGTCGCCACCGAGTTCAAGGACGACTCGCCGGTGAAGAAGTAACCAGCTTCAGCCTCAGCTGAGGTGAACGCGAGGGCGGGTTCTCTTCTGGAGAGCCCGCCCTTCGTGCATTCTGCGACCCGTCGTGCACGGCTTTCGTCAGGCGCTCGTCGAGAACCCGGCTCCGTCGCGATTGGGCGACGTGGCGCTGCGGTACGAGCCGTCGATGCTGGTCGGCGAGACGGGCAGGGGCACCGAGACGTGGCGGCCGACCGCGCTGATGGTCTCGGGCCTCGCCCTCATCGTCGTGGCCATCATGGTGCTGCTCACCGCGTCGAACACCGTCGCCTTCGCGGTGCTCTCGCTCAGCGCCGCTGCGCTCGTGGGGTCGGTGTGGTGGGGGCGCCGAGAGCGGCGCAAACGCGCCTTCGTCGCGAACTTCGTGACGCTGCGTCTTCGCCTCGACTTCACGACGCCGATCGCCGGTCGCGCGAGCACGTTGTGGGTGCCGTTCGATGACGTGAAGGCGGTGGCGCTCGTCGAGCAGGGTGACGGGCTGCACTGCCTTACGGTCGACTTCGCCGACAGTGGCGCGGTGCTTCGCGAGGTGCTGGTGGCGTTCATCAAGGCCGACGAGCTCGAGGCTGCAGCCCGCCTCGCGCGCGTGCTTCAGGGTGCCTTCGGACTCGGGTCGATTCCGCCTGACAGCCCGTACCTGTCGACCCAGAGCAGCGCACCACCCACGCCGTCGACGCCGACCCCGAACGACGCCGGGCGGGAGTGACGGCGCAGAAGAATTCTCCAGCAATCGTCGAAGGCTGGCCTTCGCCCGGCAGGACGAGCCGCGGGCATGGACCGTGCTCAAGGGTCGAAGCATGCGCGCCCTGGCACTCGTGGTTCTTTCGTGGTCGCTCACCGCTTCGGCATTCGAGCTTCGAACCGATTCGCAGGGCGACGTCGTGAAGTGGCAGAAGTCGCTCGTCTTCGTCCTCGACCCGGCGCTGTCGCAGAAGTTGGGAGATGCCGCCGCGGCGTCTGCGGTGCGTGCGGCGATCGCCGAGCTCGATGACGCGACGCCCGAGTTGGCCGTCTCGGTGAAGGAGGGCGAGGTGCACGGCCCCGGCTACGATCTCGACGCGCAGGCGCAGAACCAGAACGAGATCATCGCGCTCACCGACTGGCCGTACACCGATGGCGCGCTCGCTTCGACCGTCGTCACGGTGAACGCGCGCACGAACGAGATCATCGACACCGACATCGTCTTCAACTGCGAGCAGCACACCTTCAAGGTGCTCACCTCGCCGACGCCCAGCACGATGGACGTCGATGACGTGCAGAACACCATCACGCACGAGATCGGCCACGCGCTGGGGCTCATGCACAACCCGATGGACGAAGACGTCGTGATGTTCCCGCGCGCGGCGGCCGGAGAGGTCGCCAAGCGGGTGCTCCGCGAGGACGATCGCCGTGGGCTCGAGGCGCTCTACTCGACGGCGCCGGTGACGCCCGAGGTTCCGCAGCAGCAGGTCGGCTGCTCGTCGTCGGGCGGTGGCGTCGCGTGGGCGATGGGCCTCGCGGTGATCGCGGTGCTGGCCATGGGCCGTCGGCCGAAGCCGGTTCGGGTCATCGCCCGGCCCGCCAGCCGTCGTGGGCTCGCGGCCTTGCTGGTGGCGGGTGCCTCGTCGATCGCGTTGAGGGCCGAAGCGCAGCCGCTGCCGCAGTCGCCCGTCGGCGTCGTGGTGGTGAAGACGAAGGTGTGTCACCGCACCGCCGAGCTGCCGAACCTGATCGTCACCTCGATGGACGCCGAGCTCGAAGCCTGCGCGACGACGTCGTGCGAGCGCGTCATTCGTGTGACGGTGCCTGGCGGCAAGCTGGGAGACCTCGAGCAGTCGGTCGAGCACCACCCTGTGCCCGCGCTCGGAGAGCGCCTGGGTCTCGCGAAGAAGAACGGCCGCGTCGTCGTGTACCGCCTCGCCGTTCCCGAAGAGGCGTCACGTTTCAATGCCCTGTTGCTGAGGTCGGCGGCGCCCCAGCCGGCGTCATCGGCACCCGCGCCGCTCGTGCAACCCGCTGTTTCCGTGAAGTGACGTCAGTGGCACCCGCCTTGAAGTCGACTGATCCGAGGAGTCCGCCATGCAGAAGCCAGCTGAAGCGCCCCGCCGAATCCTGATCGTCGACGACGAAGAGAACGTCTGCCACGCGCTGCGGCGCAGCCTGCGCAAAGAGGGCTACGAGCTCTTCTTCGGCAACGAGCCGGCGCAGGGGCTCGAGGTGCTGAAGGCGCAGCCGGTCGACATGGTGATCAGCGATCACCTGATGCCGAACATGACGGGCCTCGAGTTCTTGAAGCTGGTGCGCAACCGCTACCCCGACGTCATGCGCATCATGCTCACCGGTCACGCCGACATGCAGACGGCCATCGACGCGATCAACCAGGGCAACATCTATCGGTTCCTCACCAAGCCGTGGGACGACACCGAGCTGAAGGTGACGCTCTTTCTCGCGTTCGAGCAGCTCGATCTCGAGCGCGAGAACCGGCGGCTGCTCGCGATGGTTCGCCGTCAGTACGACCTGCTCAAGTCGCTCGAGAGCGAGAACCCCGGCATCAGCCACGTGGTGCGCGACGCCGAGGGCTTCATCCTGCTCGATGAAGAACCCGACTCGTTGCGGTCGGGCATGGACTTGCGGGTGATTCCCTCCTGATGGCCCATGACGACCGGCGCGACATCCCCAGCGGTCTTGCTGGTGGCCGAATCGCCCTCGCTCGTCGCGCGCGTCGAAGACCTGCTGGAGCCGTGGGGGCTGTTGGCGATGCAGGCGCCTCCCGAGCAGGCCTTGACGCTCGTCGACTCGGGGTACTCGCGGATCGTGCTCTGCGAGATGCACCACAACATTCGGCTGTACCTCGAGCGCCTCAAGGCCGTCGGCGCAGTGCCGATCGTGATCGGCCATCGCCCTGACGAGTACGTCGGCGAGGTCGAGTACGCGGCCAAGCCCAGTGAGCTGGTGGCGGCCGTCTTTCGCGCGGCGGGCATGCTGGCGGGGCTCGAGCCCAGCGGCGCCGATCGCGTCAACGAGTTCGCCCAGGCCATCGCGTCGAAGTTCACGCTGCCCGAGCTGGTGCGCGAGGCCATCGCCAAGACGAGAGAGCTCTGCGACGCCGACGGCGCCAGCCTGCTGCTCGTCGACCCCGAATCGGGCGCGCTCTACTTCGACACCGTCGATGGCAGCGCCGCCTCGTCGATCGAGCGCATCAAGCTGCAGCGGGGGCAGGGCGTGGCAGGCAAGGTGGCCGTCGAAGCGCGGCCACGGCTGGTGCCGCACGCGAAAGACTGCCCCGACTTCGACCCCTCGTTCGATCGCAAGACGGGCTTCAGCACGGGCTCGATCGTCGCGGTGCCGCTGGTGCTCGCCGGCGACGTGCTCGGCGTCTTGATGGCCGTGCGCTCGGTGGAGCGGCTCGCCTTCACGCCCGTGACGCTCCATCGCCTCGTCGCGCTCGCGCCGCACGTCGCCATCGCCGTGCACAACGTGCAGATCACCACGCAGCTGCGCAGCTCGCAGACCGAGGTGTTGCAGGTCAACGCGAGCCTCGAGCAGAAGGTGCGTGATCGCACCGATCAGATCAGCCGGGCCAAACAGGAATGGGAGCGCACCTTCGATGCGATCAGCGAGCCCATCGCGCTGCTCGATGGGTACGTCATTCGCCGAACCAATCAGGCCTACGCGAAGCGGGTGCGCATGCCCGTGACCGATCTGCCGGGCAAGACGTGCCATCAGGTGTTCGCCAACCGCGACACCCCGTGCCCGCACTGCCCGCTGGGCAAGGGGCGTGGCGTCGCGTTGACGGCCGAGCTCACCATTCCCAACCCGAGCACCGCGAAGGACTCGCACGTGCAGCTCTCGGGCTATTGGCTCAACGACGACGCGGCGTCGAACTCGGTCGTCGTCACCTACCAGGACGTGACGCACTCTCGGTCGCTGCAGGATCGGCTGCGAGAGAGTGAGCGGCTCGCGGCGGTCGGCCAGCTGGCGTCAGGCGCAGCGCACGAGATCAACAACCCGGTCGGCTTCGTCACCTCGAACCTGCGCAGCCTGCGCGGTGTGATCGACGAGCTGCGCGGGCCAATGACGGTGCTCTCCGACGTCATCACCATGGTGAAGGAGCGCCGGCTCGAAGAGCTCAGCGAACTCGTGCAGAGCCTCGACGAGCCCGATCTGCAGACCATCGAAGACGCGGTCGAGATGATCGACGAGTCGCTCGACGGTGCGCGCCGGGTGAGCGACATCGTGAAGGGTCTGCGAGAGCTGTCACGGCTCGAGATCGGTCGCAGGGAGCCCGCCGACACGAACAGCTCCGTCACGCGCGTCGTGCGCACCGAGTTCGGTGATCAGCCGCCACACGTCTCGCTCGTGCTCGAGGCCGCGGTGCCCGCCGACATCGCGCCGCTGCAGCTCGATCAGGCGCTCGGGCACCTCGTGAAGAACGCACGCCAGGCGACGCCGCAGAAGCAGCACATCGTCGTGCGCACGTGGAGCACCGACGACGAGGTGATGATTCAGGTGCGCGACGAAGGCGTCGGCATCGCGAAGGAACATCTGCGGCGCGTCTTCGAGCCGTTCTTCACCACGCGTGGTGTCGGCAAGGGCATCGGCCTGGGGCTGACGGCGGCCTACGGCATCGTGCGACGCGCGGGTGGTGACATCGAGGCCGAGAGTGATGGCCCGAACCGCGGCAGTACGTTCACCATCAAGCTGCCTCGCGCGGCCGTGGCTCCGCTCGCGAACGTGGCCTGAGCGACCACTCAACTCGAGATGAGGCGCGCCGCGCCGAGGTCGCAATAGAGTGTCGGGGTGCGCCTTGGTCTCGCGGCTCTCCTGTCACTGCTCTCGTGTGGAACTCCGACGACCATGCCGGAGCCCGATCGGCCGGCTCCGTGCACCGAGACCGCGACCCAGACGTGCGCCGGGGCGGTCTGCGGTGAGAAGACGAATGCCTGCGGCCAGCGGGTGAGCTGTGGCTCGTGTCTGCCGGGGCAGACCTGCACTTCAGGCCGATGCGAAACCCCGATGCAGTGCATGCCCGACATGATGACGGCCTGCTCGGGGCGGCGCTGTGGCGCGCGGCCTGACGGGTGCGGTGGCTCGGTGACGTGCGGTACCTGCGGCCCGGGCACGACCTGCTCCGCGGCGGGTGCGTGCGAGGTGACCGACGCCGGCTCGGGAGGAGACGGCGGCGTTCAGATCGTTCGCTGCCCGGTCAC
>JAEUJR010000679.1 GCA_016793585.1 Archangium sp. | reverse complement strand
CGGTCACTGAAGGGCGCCGGGAGCCGCCCCCCGAGGAGTCTGTCCCGATGACGTCGTTGAGATCGATGGCCCTTCTGCTCGCCTTGTGGTCCGGGTCGGCTGCTGCCCAATACGTGGCCACCACCCAGGCGATCAGCGGCTACCCGTCGCTCACGAACCCGCAGGCGATCACGCTGACTGCTCCCAACAGCGTGTCGGACCGCGGCCGAGCGAACGTGGCGTTGCCCTTCACGTTTCAGTTCTACAACCGCCAGTACACGAGCATCGTCGTCACCGCGAACGGCATGGCCTTCTTCGAGGCCTCGACGATTCCGACCGACGACTTTCCGTCGAACGTGGCCATTCCTTCGACGGTCGAGCCGAACGGCATCATCGCGCCGTTCTGGGACGATCTCGACGGCAACAACGGCACCAGCGCGCTGCGGCAGCAGGTGGTGACGGGGCCGAACGGGCAGGGCCTGGCGATCGAGTGGAAGGACTGGAACCGCCGCTTCGGCATGTACACGCTGAACTTCCAGATTCGCCTGTGGGAGAACGGTGTCATCGAGTTCTATTACGGCTCGATGCTCGGCTCGGGGCAGGCCATCTCGGCCACCATCGGCATCGAGTCTCCGACCGGCGCAGTGGGCACCAACGCGCTCCCGGCCGCCAGCTGTCAGAACCGCACGGTGCCGACCATGCCGGTGCCCTCGTACGCGCACTGCGACATCGCCAGCTTCGACCCGATGAACACGGGCTCGCCGATCACCTACGTGCGTTTCGGGCCGCCGCCCGGCGTCGACCTGCAGCCGACCCGCCTTCGCGTCACCGGCATCTCGCAGGCGGGCAACGATCTGCAGATCGGCGCCGAGGTCTCGATGCGCAACTTCGGCACCGCGACGTCGGGGCCGTTCAACTACCGGCTCTACCTCTCGGAGGACACGCTCTTCGATGCGCCCTCGGCCGACGCGGGCATCGCTGACACCGAGATCGTCACCGGCGCCCAGCCGCCAGGGCCGTTCACGCTCGCGCCGAATGCCGCCGTGACGAACGCCGCGACCGGCACTGCGCTGCGGCCGACCTCGGGCTCGTTCTACGTGCTCGCGGTGGTCGACGACTCGAACGCCGTCACCGAGACGAACGAAGTGAACAACGTGCTGGCGACCACCACGCCGTACTTCGCCGGTGTCGACCTGGTGGCCGAGAACGTCGCGGGCCCTCCGTCGGCCGGCCCTGGCGACCCGGTCACCATCTCGTACGCGCTCACCAACCAGGGGTTCGACCCGGCGGGTGTGGTGCCCTTCAAGATCTTCCTGTCGGCCGACACGGTCTTCTCGGCAGACGACCGAGAGGTCTTCAGCGGAACGCGGGCGGTGCAGGGCGGCGAGAACGTCGTCGCGCAGGTCACGTTCACGCTGCCGGCCACCGTGCCTGCCGACGACTACTACGTGCTGTTCCAGGTCGATGATGGGCCGAACGCCGGCACCGTCGTCGAGGTGTCAGACGCGAACAACCAGGCCATCAGCCGCGCCCGCATGCTCGTGCGTCAAGCCGACCTGATCATGGAGCGCATTCGCATCGCGCGGCCGGTGTTGCCGTACGAGACGGCGACCGCCGCGTTCTTCGGTGAGCCGATTCGCGTCGAAGCGACCGTTCGGAACCAGGGGGGCGCGACGGCTCCGAACGTCTCGGTCGTCTTCTTCATGTCGGACAACGAGACGCTCAACGGCCTCACCGACCCGTTCGTCTGCGAAGACGGCCCGTTCTCGCTCGCGCCCGGCGCTTCACAGGTGATCGGCAAGACGTGCATCGTTCCGACCCGGGCGGTGAACAACGCCCTGCTGCCGCGCGCGCCGTACTTCTTCTTCGCTGCAGCCGTCGCCGCCGGTCTGGCCGAGACGAACCCGAGCAACAACTTCGCGAAGGCCGACCCGGTGCTGGTGCGCTCTCCGGCGCCGAACCTGCTGCCCATCAACCTGCGCGGCCCGTCGAAGCTGGGCGTCGGAGAGGTCTTCGCCGTCACCCGCACCATCACCAACAACGGCAACCGGCCCTCGCCCTCGACGAAGTACCGCTACGTGCTCTCGGCCAACACGATCATCACCCGCGATGATCCCGTTCTTCCCATCGTCACGATGAACGGTGAAGTGAACGAGCGCAGCGTCACGCTCGCCGTCGACCAGCAAGACACGGCCACCGAACTCATTCGGGTGCCGTTGCTGCTCTCACCGGCCACGTACTACCTGGCCGTGCTCGTCGACCCGGACAACCTGGTGGACGAGGTCGACAAGAACGACAACGGGCTCGCAGGGCCGCTGGTCGAAGTGGTGCAGCAGTCGTTGGCGCTCGACCCGCCCTTCATTCCCGACGCGATCGTGAACCAGCCGTACCTCGCCGAGCTGTCGGCCTCGGGCACCACCGACGCGGCGACCTTCACCGTGAAGAACCCCGCCGAGCTTCCGCCTGGCATCACGGTGGCGATGAACGGAGAGATCTCGGGTACGCCGACCACCACCGGGGCCTACGCGTTCACGATCATTCTTCGGGCTGGCACCCGCACCATCGAGGCGCGCCGCGGTCTCAAGGTCTCGCGCTCGACCGCCTCGCTGGTGCTGACGAGCCCGCTGCTGCCGCCTCCCGCGCTCGCGCTGCCCTATGACTTCCAGCTCGGCGCGCAGGGCGGCGTCGGCCCCTATCGGTACCTGGTCACCTCGGGCCTGCTGCCCACGGGCCTCGAGCTGAGCGAGCAGGGGCGCCTCAAGGGCACGCCCACGGGAGCGCTCGGCACGGCCAGCCCGATCACCATCACCGTCGTCGACTCGGTCGGTAACAGCGACGCGCGCAGCTACACGATGACCATCGTCGACTCGTCACCGTTCCGCATCACGAACGCGTCGCTGCCCGATGGCCTGCTGGGCGCGCAGTACCTCGTCGACATCGTCGCCTCGAACGCCGGCGGTGCGCCCGTCTCGCGGCCCGTGAAGTGGCGGGTGCTCGAAGGGGCGCTGCCTCCTGGGCTCACCCTCGAAGACACCGTCACCGAGCGAGTCATTCTCTCGGGCAGCCCCACCGGGTCGGGGGTCTTCCGCTTCCGCCTCGAGTCCACCGACGCCCAGGCGCGCTCCGACTCGGTCACCTTCACGGTGTTCATCGCCAGCACGGGGGTGAGCATCACCGGTGACCTGCCAAAGAGCCTCGATCATGGCGGCGTGGTGAACGTGCAGCTCAAGCCGACCGTGACGATCACCGACGGGGTCTTCTTCGTGCTCGATGGCGCGCTGCCCCCGGGCGTGGCGCTCGACCCGAGCGGGCTCGTCTCGGGCACCATCACGGCTGACGCGGCATACCGCAGCCACACGGTGAACATCGGCTACGGCGCCTCGCGCGATCAGCTCGTCACCATGCGCACCTACCGCATCGATCTCGAAGCACCAGGCACGGTCGGGCGGCGCGGCTGTTCGTCGACGGGTGGGGTGGGCGTGTCGAGCCTGCTCGTGCTGCTCGGGCTGCTGCGCCGTCGCCGCCGGTAATCGGTCGTCACCGCACGGGAGCTTTGGGTCTAGGCTCGCGGCCCCGTGCGCTTGCGATTTCGGCCGCTCCTCGTCGCGCTCTCGTTCCTCTCGTGTGCTTCGCTCGGCGCGTTGGCGGTCGCGTGGAGTGGCCTGCTGTTCCGCGAGGGGGTCGCCTTCGGGCTCGCTGGTGGCGCCGCGCTGCTCGGTGCCGCCCTCGCGGGGTGGATGCTCACCGACGTCTCGAGGCCGGGCCTCTTGTGGAGCGGCAGCCTGTTGCTGTCGTTCCTCGTCTCGACGCCGGTGTTCCTGTTGGGGCGCCCCGCGGCGCTCGTGCTCGCTGCCCTGGCGGCGCTCTTCGGTGGCGTGCTCGCGTCGGTGGTGCTGGGCGCGGCGCGTGGGGTCAGCGGTGGGCCAGACACGCCAGGGCAGGATCTCGCGCAGGTGCTCGGCGTCGGGGCCGTCGGGCTCGCGACCGGCACCGGGCTCTCGCACCTCGGTCTGCTCGGTGAGGTGGGCTTCGACGGCCTCGCGCGTGGGGCAGGCGGCCTTGCGGCGCTCGTGAGCGTCGCGGTCTTCGTGCTGCTTCGCCTCGAGCGCGCGGAGGCGCCCGATGTGCCCCTCGAGGCGGCGCCGCCACGGTTGATCGCGCTGGGCGCAGGGCTGGGGCTCGTCGTGATGCTCGGCCAGTCGGTCCTCTCGCGTGCGCTCGGCGAGTCGATCGGCGCGAGGCCCTTCATGGCCACCTCGGCGTTGGTCGTCTTCGGCGTCTCCATCGCGATCGTCGCGGCGCGATCTGCCGTCGACGTCGATCTCGGCTTTCGTCGGTCGACGGCGGCGCTCGGGCTCGTCTTCGGGTTGATCGCGCTGCTCACCCCACGCCTCACTGGTGCGTTCATCTTCACCGAAGCGGTGGTGCGGCCCACGGCCTCGAGCTGGCTGGTGATGGTGGTGCTCCGCTGCGTGGCGGTGGGCGCGCTGACGGCGCCGGTGGTGTTCCTCGTCGGAACCTCGCTCGGCTGCTCGGCCCGAGACGCGCTGCGCTCGCCCTCGAACGCCGGCCGGTGGCTGTCGGCGCTGAGCGGCGGTGGCGCCGCTGGCTGGTTGCTGGGCTCGTTCGTCTTGAACGCAGGCTTCACCGAGCTGCTCTGGGGCGTTGGCGTGCTGCTGCTCGTCTCGGCCTCGGCGTGGACGATGCGTGATCTGCTGCCCGTGGCTCCGGTGGCGCTGGTGCTGGCGCTGGGGAGCGGCTGGTCGGAGCGCATCGAGCCATCGACCGCCTGGAAGCGGAGCGGCCCGCCGCCCTCGTCGACGACGCTCTCGCTCGACGCCCGTGACGCGACCTCGACTACGGCCGAGCAGAACCTTCGCGTCGTTCGCGCGGGCGGCCACACGGAGTGGATGACGGGCCGTGCCTCGGAGCGCGCGCTGTTGGGCGTTCACGCAGGTGTGCTCACCGCCTCGGCCCAGACCCGTTCGGCCCTCGTGCTCGGCGTCAGCCCGGGCGTGGTGGAGGCACTGCAGGCCCACGGCGTCTCGAAGATCGATCTCGTCGCTCCGGCGTCGATGATCGCCGCGGCCGAGCGGCTGAAGGTGCCCCTCGACGGCGCGACGGTGCACCGCGCCGAGCTGCGCGAGTTCCTCGAGACGACGACAGGGGAGTGGGATCTGATCGTCATGTTGCCTGCGAGGCCGGGCACGCCGATCTCACGTGGCTTGTTCACCCTCGAGGCGTGGAAGGCCGCGCGCCGGCACCTCGCTCCCGCGGGGCAGTTGGTGCAGCGCCTCGATCTGCTCCAGTCGAACACCACGCTGGCGCAGACCGCGCTGCGGACCATGCGCATCGTCTTCCCTACCGGCTCGACGTGGGGCGGAGCTGGGGAGCTCTCGATCGTTCTGGGCGGCGTCTCACAGGTGCTCTCGAAAGATCGCCTCGAGGCGCGCATGCACGCGCCGTCGGTCGCAGCCGCGCTGAAGGGCCTCGAGCTCGCCGAGCCCGTGGCGCTGTACGCGTGGCAGGTGCACACCGACGAGGGCCAGATTCGGTTCGCGGGCCCAGGGCTCGCGACGACCGATCGCCGCCCGTTGCTCGAACTCGGTGTGCCGGTCGCCGCGTTCCTCGATGAAGTGGTCGATCTCGCCGATCAGCGCAGGGCCGTCGGCCCGACCGATCTTCCGCTCTCGTCGCTTGCGGCCGAACGAACGCTCGGCGCTGCAGACTTCGCCACGATTCACCGCTCGCTCGCGCGACACTTCGCGGCGTGGGAGCCGCTGGTGCGCTCCGCGGCCGAGCATTGGGCTGCGCTCGCTCCCGAGTCCGAGGAGGCGTCGGTCGCCGTCGCGCGTGCGGCGCTCGCGCAGAACGACGTCGCCAGCGCCGTGCAGGCCGTGCTGCCGCTGCTCAAGACGGCCGAGCCATCGCCCGAGGTGGTCGCGGTCGCGATCGACGCGATGACGGCCCAGGTGAACCGCGAGTCTGCCGTCTTCAGGCTGCTCGACACTGTGCCGCTTCGAACGCTTGGCCGTGAGACGCTCAAGAAGCACCAGAGCCACAAGGCCCTGCGTGACGCGCTGACCGCGCTCGAGGCGACGCCATGAGGCTGCTCTCGGTCTTCCTCGTCCTCTCGGGCGCGACAGGCCTCGTCTACGAGGTGATCTGGTCGAAGGCCCTCGCCGACATTCTGGGCAACTCAGGTCAGGCGCACGCGATCGTGCTCGCGACGTTCATGGGCGGCCTCGCGCTCGGCGCCTGGTTGTTCGGAGGCCTCGCCGACCGGGTGCAACGCCCACTCGCGCTCTACGGGGTGATCGAGCTCTTCGTTGGGCTGTACGCGCTCGCGTTTCCCTTCGTGCAGCAGGTGATGGCAGAGACGTTCTTGTCGGTCGCCGCGGGGCTCTCGGAGTCGGCCCGGCCCATCGCGAAGCTCTCGTTCGCGGCGTTGTCGCTGCTGGCTCCGACGGTGGCGATGGGCGGCACCATGCCGGCGATGTTGAAGCACGCGACCCGCAGTGACCCCTCGATTCGCACCACGCTCGCGAAGCTCTACGCCGTGAACTCGTTCGGCGCGGCCCTCGGGGCCTGGTTCGCCGGCACCATCAGCCTTCCCGCCATCGGGCTCTCGGCCACTGCTCGCTGGGCTGCGGCGATCAACATCGGCCTCGCCATCGTGACCATCGCCTTCGCGCGACTGCTGCCGACCCGGTCAGCGCTCGAGCAGGCGCACGCCGAGCCTGCAGCTCAGGCGCGATACACGGGCCGCGCGACCGTCGCGGCCATGGTCGGCCTCGTGCTCTCTGGCTTCACCTCGATGCTGTACGAGACCGGGTGGATTCGGGTGCTGACGCTCGTGGTGGGCGGCTCGACCTACGCCTTCACGTGGATCGTGTGCTCCTTCATCCTCGGGATCGCGCTTGGCAGCTTCTGGGTGTCGCGCCGGCCCGAGACCGACGACCTGCGCCTCTTTGGCTGGCTGCAGGTCGGCGTCGTCGTCACCGTCGCGCTCACGATTCCCGTCTACCTGCTGGTGCCGTGGCTCTTCCTGCTCGCGAAGACGGTGCTCTCGCGATCGGAGGCCGCGTTTCCCGTGTGGCAGGCCGTCATGTTCGCGAGCGCGTCGCTGGTGATGATCGCGCCGACGTTCTTGATGGGCGCCGGCTTTCCTGTCGGAGCGCGCGTCGTCGCCCAGGGCCACGCCACCGTCGGGCGGCGGCTTGGGCTCGTCTGGGCGGGCAACACCATCGGCACGGTGCTCGGTGCGCTGCTGGGTGGCCTCGTGCTGATGCCCGCCATCGGGCTCGAGCTGCTCTTCTCGGTCGGCCTCACGCTGAGCGGCCTCGGTGCGCTCGCGGCGGTGCTGTCGGCGCCCACGACGCGGCACCGGTTCGTCGCCATTCCGATCGTCGGCATCGCGGTGCTGCTCTCGCTCACGGCCTTCCGCGGTTGGGGGCCGTTGCTCGCCCAGCTCTCTCCGTTCCGCGTCGACCCCGAGATGGTGAAGCTCTCGACGCCCGCTTCGTACCTGCGCACCTACGCGAACGCGTTCGAGACGAACTTCGTCAAGGACGACACCTTCGCCACGGTCTACGTCGGCACCGGCAAACGGCAGGGTGGGCATCGCTTCCTGCTCGTCAACGGAAAACCCGACGCGTCGACCGGCCTGCATGATCAAGCGACACAGGTGCTGCTCGGTCAGATGGGCATGCTGCTCGCCCCACGCGCTCCGAAGCAGGTGATGGTGATCGGCGCCGGAGCCGCAGTCACCGTCGGCTCTGCGCTCACCCACCCCCTCGAGCGGCTCGATCTCGTCGAGATCAGCCCGGGCGTGCTCGAGGCTGCGCGCTACTTCTCTGACGTGAACCGCGGCGCGCTCGACGATCCCCGCGTGCACGTCACCATCGACGACGCGCGAACGTCACTCTCGCTCTCTCGCACCCAGTACGATCTCATCGTCAGCGAGCCGTCGAACCCGTGGGTCTCTGGCATCTCGTCGCTCTTCACCGAGGAGTTCTTCTCGGTCGTCGATCAACGCCTCGCGCCCGACGGCGTGCTCGTGCAGTGGATTCACATGTACGAGATGAACCTCGACCTCGTGCGGCTCGTCATGCGCACGCTGCAACGCCGCTTCCCCGAAGTGACGGTGTGGCAGGGCGGTGAGGGCGATCTGCTGCTGCTCGCCTCGCGCAAGCCAGGCATGGCCTCGTTCGACGATCTCGCGCAGCGGTTGGCCCTCAAGTCGGTGCACGACGATCTCATTCGCATCGACGTCGACCTCGTCGAGGGCGTGCTCGCGCGGCAGCTCATGAACTCGAAGCAGGTCGCCCTCTTCGTGGGTGACGGGCCGTCGAACAGCGACGATCACAACCGCCTCGAGTACGAAGCGCCGGTCGCGTTCTGGGCCAAGTCGTACGCGCAGGTTCCCGACTTTCGTGCGCGTCGGGCCAGCACCGCCGATCTCGCGATCGAACGTCGCTTGAAGGAGCTCCCGCTCGATGCGCAGCGCGCGAAGGCACTCTTCCTCTCGGTCGCGTGGTCGACGGCGCAGGGGCATCCGCTCCGGCGTGCAGCTGCAAACGTGTGGACGCAGCTCGACCCAACCGATCGTCAGGCGGCCATCGCGCTCGCCGAGGTCGCCGCGCATCAAGGTGACGCCTCACGAAGCCTGCCCATGCTGCCCACGCCCAGAGATCTCGCGTCGTCGCTCGTCGAGCTCAACGCGCTCGTCGTCGAAGACTCCCAACGTCAGGGCCCCTGGCAGCTCCGCGCCGGGTTCGATGCTGCGCCTTTCGACGAATGGAAAAAGGGCCACGCCGACATCGAGAAATTGCTCCAGAAAGTCTGCGAACGGCGCGAATGCGCCGAAACACCATGATCTTGCTGGGGAAAGGAGCATCCTCCCGATGACGTATGGAGCGATGCGCGGCTGCCTTCGATACTGCATCAGCTTTCGAAACAACCCTCGCAGTTCTCTCCCAGGAGCCCGCCCATGAAGAAGCTCAACAAGAAGCAGCTGATGAAGAAGGCCCGCGGTCAGGGCATGACCGAGTACATCATCATCGTCGCGCTGATCGCGATCGCGGCCATCGGCGTCATCACGCTCTTCGGCGACAACATTCGTAAGCTCTTCGGCGCTTCGGCTGACGCGCTCGCCGGCGAAGAGTCGGTCACCCCGGCCACCAAGACGTTCAAGGCCGCTGGCGTCGACACCAAGAAGACGCTCTCGACGTTCGGCGAGAAGAACAACGCGAACTACTGAGCCCTCGCTCGAGTTCGTGTCGGACCGATGCCGTCTCGGAGAAATCCGGGGCGGCATCGCTGTTTGATGACGTCGCGCCGCCCTGTGCTTGAGTCGACGCGTGCCGCCCAGGTCGTCACTGCTGCGCGTCTGGCCCGCGCTCGGCGCGACGGTGCTCGTCGCGGTCTCGTTTCATTGGCTGGTTCGAGGCCAGGTTCAGGCGGCGCGCGATCTCTACGCGCAGTTCTTCCCTGAGACGTACGTGCTGGTCGAGCGGTGGCGCGCGCTCGAGGTGCCGCTGTGGTTGCCGAACGAGCGCCTCGGCCAACCCTTCCTCGCGTTGCTCTACACGCAGGTCTTCTACGCGCCTCGCGTGCTCAGCGGTCTGCTCTTCGGCCACGTCGTCGGCCCGAACGTCATGCACGTGTTTCACTGCGTGTTCGCCTTCGCCGGAGCGTTCTTCGCGTTGCGTCGGGCCGGTCGCTCCAGAGTCGCGGCGTTCGTCGGCAGCGCGGGCTGGGCGTTCTCGGCCTTCTTCGTCGAGCTCTCGCAGAACCTCGCGTTCGCTTCGACTGCCGCCTGGGCGGGGTGGACGTGGTGGGCAGTGGAGGGCCTGCTTCGGGCTCCTTCGGCGAGGCGTGTCGCCGTGCTCGCGCTGGTACAGGCCGCGACGTTTCACGCCGGGGCTCCCGAGATGTGGCTGTGGCAGGCGCTCCTGGTGCTGATCGTCGCGGCGTTCTCGTCGAAGCGCCGGCGTGCGTTCGCGCTCGTCTCAGGAGCTGGCCTCTGGGCCGCCCTTGGGTTCGCGGTGGTCGCGCTCCCAGCCGCAGAGCTCATCTTCGAGTGGACTGATCCCACCGCGCCGGCTGGCGGGCTGCTCGAGTGGTCGATGTCATGGCAGCAGTTGATCTCGATCGCCGTGCCTGACGCCGACTTTCCGCGTGCCGAGCCCTTCTTCGGCGCCGACCAGCGCTTCTTCTTCACGCTCCTGCTCGGGCCAACGAGCGTCGCGCTGGCCATCGCTGGTGGTGCCGATCGCCGCGCGAGACCCGTGCTCGCGCTCGCGGTGCTCTGTGGCGTGCTCGCGTTGGGGAGTCACTTCCTCCCGTCGACCTGGCTGCTGCAGGCGCCGCCGTTTCGGTTCTTCCGCTTCCCCGTGAAGTACGCGGCCGGGCTGCTCTTCGCGCTCGCGATGCTCTCGGCCTTCGGTGTCGATCGTGTGCTCGCCTTTGCGCGCAGGCACCAACCCGCAGCGAGAACGTTCGCGGCAGCGTGTCTGGGCACCGCGCTCGGGCTCTGGCTCGGCGCGCACGTCTTCGATGACGTGCGTGCTGGCTTCGTACGCGGCACCGGCTGGGTCGTCTTGTCGATGCTCGTGCTCGGCCTCGTGTTGATGCTCGAGCGTCGAAGGGTCGCGCTGGCGGGGTGGATCGTGATCGAGCTGCTCGTGATTCCACGGCGAGTGTGGCCGCCAGCGCCGGTCGAGCGGTTCCTCGTTCCATCTCCCATCGCGCAGACGATTCGGTCGGAGCCCAGCGGCCGGGTCTCGATTCGCGTCGACATGGATGATCCGGGAACGCCGTGGTGCGCGACGAGTGACGAAGACGACGAGGCCGATCGCGTCGTGCTCGACAGTCGCAAGCGGCTCTCGGTGCTCCGGTACCTCGAAGAGGGCCTGCGCAGCACCGGCGGCTATGGCTTCAGAGACCCCTGGCGGCTCGCGCGTGCGTTCGAGCAGGGGCCCGCCGCATTTCAGCTCGCGGGCGTCACGCACTTCGTCCGCAACGCGGGAGAGCCGCTGCGCTTCGATGGGCCGGTTCCGTCGCGCACCGAGCTCGACGATCTCTGGCTCTGGCGAACCAACGACGCGTTTCCTCGAGGCTGGCTCGTGAACCGCACCGACGTGATGACCGACGCGCAGGCCTTCGAGGCCCTCGGCCGCCATCGCTCGGCGCCGCGAGACTTCGCTCCAGTCGATCGCGCCGTGGTGACGTCGCTTCCCGAAGTGGGCTGTGAGTCGACGGTCTCGACCACCGAGACGCGGCCCGAGTCGATCACCCAGCACGTCACCGCCTGCGCCGCGGGAGTGGTGGTGCTGGCCGATGCCTGGTTTCCGGGCTGGACGGTGGCCGTCGATGGCGTCGACGCCACGCCTGTTCGGGTCTGGGGCTTTCTTCGCGGCGTCGAAGTGCCTGCCGGCCCGCACAGCGTCGCCTGGAGTTACCGGCCAAACGCCTTCCGAATTGGCGCCGCCCTGTCACTGCTGGCGTGGCTGGGCGCCCTGGTGATCATCGCAAGTCGCCGTTCAAGACGTTGAAATGACGTCGAATTTCGAACGCGCCATGCAGTTCAAAACGGCTTGAACTATATGAACGCGCATGGATCCCTCGGTCGTCTTCTTCGACTTCCTCAAGCAGGTCGAGACGTCGCTGGTCGCGCAGCTGGGAGGCGTGGCTCCGCCGCCTGAAGACACGCTCGTGGTGGCGGCGCGGCACCTGGTGCTCGGCGGCGGCAAACGCGCGCGGCCCATGCTGGTGAAGATCTTCGCCGACTCGCTCGAGTTCTCCGACCCGCGGCTGGTGACGGTGGGCGTGGCGGCCGAGCTGATTCACGCAGCGTCGCTGCTCCATGACGACGTCGTCGACGCAGGCATGTTCCGGCGCGGCAAACCGACGGTGAACGCGCGCTGGGGCAACACGGTGTCGGTGCTGTCGGGCGATCTGCTCCTGTCTGGTGGTCTGCTCGAGCTCGCCCGCGCCGACGCTCGCCTCGGAGAGATGGCGCTCGCGACGGTGCAGGAGATGACGCGCGCGGCGATCGACGAAGTGCAGGCGCGTGGAAACCTCGAGCTCTCGCTGCCGGCGCACCGCGCGATCGGCGAAGGCAAGACGGGCTCGCTCTTCGGCTTCTGCGGCCGCGCCGTGGCGACGCTCGCCGGCAACGAAGACGCGGGCCGTCGCTTCGACACCTTCGGCCGCCGCATCGGCGTCGCGTTTCAGATGGCCGACGACGTGCGTGACGTCACCGGCACCGACGAAGGCAAGCCGCAGTACGCCGATCTCTCGTCGCGCACGCCCAACCTGCCCGTGCTGCTCGCCTGCGCCAAAGACGCGAAGCTCAAACGCCGCATCAGCGAGGCCTGGTCGTACGGGTCGCTCGGCGTCGACAAGGTTCGTGAGCTCGGCACGGCGGTGCTCGTCTCGGGAGCGCTCGACGACGCGATCGTCATGATGAACCGCGAGCTCGACGCCGCCGTCGACATTCTCGGTGAGTACGGCAACACGCCGCTGGGCCAGAACCTGGTGCACTGGGCGCGTACGCTCGCCCGCGGCATGACCCTGAAGGGAGCCGCATGAAGGGCTACCTCTGGGCGCCCTCTGCTGCGACGCAGTCTCACAGCGCCAGCGGTGGGTGGGAGTCGATGGCCATCGACGCC
>JAEUJR010000660.1 GCA_016793585.1 Archangium sp. | reverse complement strand
GCCGTCCAGCCCGTTCATGTCGACCCGCCGGCTGTTCAACGCCGACGAGAACGCCACGTGGAGCGCCGTCGTGAAGACGCAGCGCCCGCGCCGGGCTGATCAGCTCGTGCCCATGTTCCAGAAGGGCCTCGTCGCCCTGGGAATGGATGGCGACAGCGTGCCCGCGCTCGAAGACGTGAACGCGAAGCTGCTGGCGCTGACGGGCTGGCAGGGCGTGTACGTGAAGGGGCTCGAAGACGGCCGCGGCTTCTACACGCTGCTGAAGGACAAGAAGTTTCCCATCGGCAACTTCGTGCGCGACCAGAAAGACCTCAACTACACGCCCGAGCCCGACATCATTCACGACCTGTACGGGCACATTCCGTTCTTCGCCGACCAGGCCTACGCCGACTACTGCCACCGCTACGGCGAGTTCGCGTGCCGCTTCTTCGACGACGCCGAGCGCCTGCGCCGGCTCGAGCGGTACTTCTGGTTCACCATCGAGTTCGGGTTGGTCGACCTGCCCATCGGGCGCCGCATCTTCGGCGCCGGCATCGCGTCGAGCATCGGCGAGTGTGTGTATGCGTTGTCGGGTGAGCCCGAGGTGGTGCCCTTCGACGTCGAGCGCATCTGCGCGCAGGAGTTCCGCATCGACCAGATGCAGAAGCGCCTCTTCGTGCTGCCCAGCATCGAGACGTTGTACGCGTCGTTCCCGAAGCTGATGGAGGTCGTGCAGCGGTAGTCTGCGGGCGTGCTCACCACGCTCACGTTCCTCGCGCTCGCGGCGTTCGACGCTCCCACGAAGGTCGAGACGAAGACGCTGGAGCAGAAGCGCACGCTCACCTGCTGGCGCTACCCGAAGCTGCTCGTGAAGCAGGTCGACGCCCACGAGAAGGGGGCGCAGCGGCTCTCGTTCGTGCGGTTCGAGGGCGCGGCGCCCGTGTGTGAAGAGGCGCTGGCTCCGGCAGAGAAGGTGCTCGACGACTGGGGCGGGTACTACGCCGGAGCGTTCGGCACGCTCGTCGTCTTCGACGGTGACGACGGGTGGAACGGCGGCATGGGCTTCGCGGTGTACGACGCGATGACCGGCACGCAGGTGTTCAAAGACGCGCGGGTCGGCGCGATGAGGAGCACGAAGGGCGCGCTCCTGTACAGGCGGCTCGTCTCACTCGACTGCAACGCCTCGACGGATCAGCCGTGCGCGACGAAGGCCATGGCGCTCGCGAACACGAAGCAGAACGTGCTCGCGCTCTGCACGAAGGGCTACGCGACGTGGCTGGCCGACTTTCAGAAGCAGGTGGCGAAGCTGCCGTGTGACGGCGACTGCTCGGCGGGCCGCAAGGAGCAGCTCGACAGCTTCCGCTCCAGCAACTCGGTGCTCGCCTACGAGGTGAGCGTCGACCGGGCCACCTTCGTCATCACGCCGCAGACGAAGCGGCCCGAGTGCTGGCTGCAGAATTAGTCACTTCTTCTTCAGCGTGTCGGTGAAGGCGGCCGAGTCGAACCACGCTGAGATGCCGGGTGCGGCGCGGTCGAGCGCGGCGCGGTCGAGCTTCCACAACCGGTACGACTCGGCGAACGCTTCGGCTCCCAGCGTGCGGCCGTACGTCGTGGGCGCCTTGTTCTGCGGCAGCTTCTCGAGGAACGCGGCCTCGGTGGGGCTCTGCTGCAGGCCCTTCTGCGTCGCGCTCTGCAGGTCCTGCCAGACCTTCTGCAGCTCTTTCACCTTCGCCACTTCGCCGTTCGTCGCGGCGGCGCGCGCCTCGAGCGACTTGCGCAACTCAGGGTCTTTCGTCTTCGCGTACTCGGCGCGGTCGGCGTTGTACTTCTTCTGGCCTTCATTGAAGGCGTTGGTGGCGTCTTCGAGCGCCTTGCGGGCGGTCTTCATCGCCTCCATCGAGTCGCAGGCGGTGGCACGTGAGAGCGCGTGCGCGACCTCGTGCATGATCATCGCGGCCGACTCGGTGACGGGCGAGTCGACGGAGCCACAGAAGCGCACGCGGTCGACCTCTTTCGACGCGTCGTAGACCTCGAAGCGCGGCTGCGGCAGCGACGAGTCCTGGCGGTAGACGGCGAGCGTGCGAACGGCGCTGCGGGCCTTCGGGTCTTTGGGCATGCGGTGAAACGGCGTGCCGGCGAGGAGCGCGAGCTCGTCTTTGGTGAGCTTCGAGAGCGCGAGGTCGACGGAGAAGAGCAGGTCGCTGTCCCACGTGGCGCCGTCGTCGACGAAGGCCCCGACGCCGTACTTCTTCTGCAGCTCTTCTTTCGAGGGGCCGG
>JAEUJR010000655.1 GCA_016793585.1 Archangium sp. | reverse complement strand
GACGGTGATGGGCATGGTGACTCCGAACCTCAGCGGGCCGCGCGCTGCTTTTCTGGCGCCGCGCCCGCAGCTCGGCCTCGCCGGAGCGTGGTCGCCGAACGACAACAGCTTTCTCGTCATGTGGGATCAGCGAGACGGTGGGGCCTGGGAGACGCGAGAGGCGCTGGTCGACACCGGAGGGATCTTCGAGCTCGGCGTCGTCTCCAGCAGTGCTCGGCCCAGCCGCCCTTCGTTCGCGACCGCGCCTGACGGGGGCCTGTACGTGGCGCTGAGCGACGACGTGGGTCGCCGCCTGTTCCCAGTCATCGGCGGCGTGCTCGGGCCGCAGGTCGGCGTGAGGGACGGCGGCCTGCTCGAGGAGATCGTCGTCGGCGCGTCGAGCTACCTCTCGTGGTCACCAGGAACGGGTTCGACGAGGCACAGCCTGGGTACGACACTCTCGAGCGCGCCCCCGCCCGGGTGTGTCGCGTGGTCGCAAGGCGTGTACCTGCTCGCGACGGCCCTCGGGATTCTGCAGGTGAGCGAACCCGGTGTCACCACGTCGCTGAACCTGCCGCTGCCCGCTGCGCCGCTCTCGCCCTTTCAGCGCTGCCTCACCCTCGACTCCCGCGGCGTGAAGTACCTCACGACCTGGACGAACTCCGACGTCACCGTTCACCGAGTCGACGCTTTGGCCTCGCTCGGCCAGGCGAACTGGGCGTTGGCCGGCCCTGTTGCCTCAGTGGCGGTTCACGACGGAGTCGTCGTCGTCGCAGCGCTCGTGCCCGACGGCCAGCGCAACACCCTGGTCTGGAGCTTCTTCGGCGGCGCTCAGTCGGTCGGTGGGCCGCTCACGAGCGAAACCCAGCCAGTGCGGAACGTGCGCGCCACGGCAACCCCGAGCGGTGACGTGCTCGCCTCATGGGAGTCGTTCGAGCTCGACGCGGGCGCCTGGCGAGTGGCCATGAGGCTCATTCAGGGCCTGTCGCCTGCAGATGGTGGCGTCGACGGTGGTGGCACTGACGGCGGCGCTCCTGACGGCGGCGCTCCTGACGGCGGCACTCCTGACGGCGGCACTCCTGACGGCGGCGCTTCTGACGGCGGCGCTCCTGACGGCGGCTCTGCTGACGGCGGCGGCACTGACGGTGGCGCCTTCGATGGTGGGCTCGACGACGCAGGTGTGGACGCCGGAGCCGATGGCGGCGCATCTGCCGGGCCGATCTTCGTGCCGGTGTGCGGTTGCTCGACGGGAGACGGGCAGTCGCTGCTCTTCGCAGGGCTCGTGCTGCTCCTTGCGCGAAGGGCGCGCGCGGCTCGGTGACAGAGGGGTTCCCGCTCGCAATGCCTCATGATGAGGTAGCGAGCGATGCTGTCTGTGCTGTTGACGCTCACGCTTGGCCAGACGGTGTGGCCGCCGGTGAACACTGATCCCTTCGGGTTCGACGCGCCGCTGGAGCCGATTCGGCTCGAAGGCCCGCCCGCCCTGCTTCGGCGAGGGGCCAGCCTCGAAGCGGTGTGGATGGACCGACGCCGCGGGTTCGATCTGAACGACGCAGGCCTCGATGCGTGGGCGGGCACCTGGGTGCCGCTCGCTGGCCCCATCACCCAGACGCTGTTGACCCGTGAGCCGCGCCCCTGTGGCCAGCCTCGCCTGCTCGCAGAGTCGACCTCGGTTCTCGTCGCGGCCTGGGCTTGCCAGCCGACCGACGGCGGTGCGGGCTTCATCGAGACGACCAGCACTTCGACGGGGCGGTTCTCCCGGTTTCCCCAGTTGAGCTCGCCGCCTGACAACGGGACTGGCCCCATTCAGGAGTTCGCGGCTGCGTCATCGCCCTCGACGACGATGATGGCGACGCGGCGCCCTGGCCAGGTCTCGTTGCTGAGAACCAGGCCCACCCTCGCGCCAGTCCTTCTGTCGGCGCCCTACCGCAGCATCAGCTTCGCCGAGAGCGACGGAGGGCTGACCCTGCTCACGGTCGATGCATCTGGCACCGTGAGCACCTACTCCGTCACCACGGGCGCCGGCCCGACGCTCGCGACCAACGCGACGTTCGTGGTGGGCGTGCCCAACCAGGGGCCTGCGACGTTCGTCTTTCAATCGGGCAACTCGGTGCGCCTGCGGCTTCCCGACGCCGGCGCGGTCGTGATGGGCACCAACGCGTTCCAGATTCCTCCACTGGTGGCGCGCAGCGGCACCGACACGCTCGCCGTCTTTCGTGGTGACGGCGGCATCGAGGTGCAGGTCGTCACCGAGAGTGGGCAGGTGCTTGGAACGCTCCTCGGCGACGGCGGTCTGCCGCTGGCGATCGCTGGCAGCAGTCTTCCTTTCACGCTGGCCGAGCTCACCCCCGGCGAGGTGGTGTTGCGCGACGTGAGCCTGAGCGGCACAGGGCCTCAGTTCAGCCAGGTCGTCTACCACCCGTTCCTCGCCCCAGCGCCGCAGCACTCGGCCTCGGCGGTCTGGTCGAGTGTCGAGGGTGGCTTCCTGACGCTGTGGGATCAGCGATCGGGCGCGAGCTGGGAGCTTCAAGCGGGCCTCATCGACGTCTCAGGTGCGCAGGCGCACCTCAACCAGGGCTCGAGCTCCACACCGTTCGAGCCGAGCCTCGTGAGCGCTCCAGACGGGGGCACCTACGCAACCATCACCGCAGGGGGCGTGCGGTCGCTGCACGTCTACCGCGGAGGCGTTGGCCCGTTGGAGGGGCCGGCGCTCGACGAGACGGTGGTCGGGCAATCGAGCTACTTCACCTGGTCTCGAGTCGCGGGCCTGGGCCGGCACAGCACGTGGACGATGCCGCGCATGCTCGACCCCGTTCCCCGCGGGTGCGTCGCGTGGAACTCGGGCACGTATTGGTACGCGCCCGCGAGCGGCTCGTCGATCAACGGCATCAGCGAGTCGGGGACCAGCGTGAGCTCGGTCGTGACCCTGCCGGCAACGTCGCCGCCGATCGAGCGCTGCCTCACCATCGGCGACACGGGCGCCATGCACGTCACCCTCAGCGGGCCGACCTCGGTCGAGGTCTACGAATTGGCGAACGGCACGAGGCGGGCGTCCTTCCCGCTGTCACCGGCCGAGTCTCCGGCGGCCGTCGACGTGGGGCCTGGAGTCGTCGTCGTCGTCGCGGTGGTGCCCGACGGCGGGCCAGCGGTCTGGGCTGGCTACGCCGGCACGCTCTCGACGCTTGCACCGCTCACCAACGACCCGTCTCCCGCTCGAAACGTACGCGCAGCGAAGGCGCCGACCGGCGAAGTGCTCGCCTCGTGGGAGTCGTTCGACGTCGACGCGGGCGCCTGGCGCATCGCCGCGCGACTCATTCAGCCTCCGTACCCTGGCTCGCCAGATGCGGGCGCTCCAGATGCCGGTGGGCTCGATGCAGGGTCCGTCGATGCGGGGTCCGTCGATGCAGGGTCCGTCGATGCAGGGTCAGTCGATGCAGGCTCCGTCGATGCAGGGTCCGTCGATGCGGGGTCCGTCGATGCGGGGTCCGTCGATGCGGGGTCTGTCGATGCGGGCGTGCTCGACGCTGGTGCTCCCGATGCGGGTCAGCCCGACGGCGGTGTGAACGACGCTGGAGCCGCCGACGCCGGCGTGAGCCCTGATGCAGGCCCCGAGACGAGCGCTGAGTACGTCGCTGTCTGCGGGTGCACGAGCGCTGATTCGTCCAGCGCGCTCCTCATCGGCCTGCTCCTGCTCCTGCGACGACTTGGAGGCCGCACATGAACGATCCGATCGAGCTCGACTGGCTGGCGCGCTGGGCGACGTACGCTCCTGACCGTGTGGCGCTGGTCGACGCCGACTCGAACCGGGAGTGGACGTGGCGACAGCTCTTCGTTTCGACGTCGAAGCTCGCGCGGCTGCTCGAGGCGAGCGGCGTGAGACGTGGCGATCGCGTGGCGGTGCTGGCGGGCAACGAGGTCGGCTTCATTCCCCTCTTCTTCGCGGTGACGCGGCTCGGCGCGACGCTGGTGCCCATCAACTTCCGCCTGGCGGCGCGCGAGATCGATCACATCGTCGCCGACTCGAAGCCCGCGCTCTTCATCCACTCGAGCGTGTACGCCGACACCGTCTCGAAGTTGGCGCCGGTCTCTGCCGCGACGCGCTCATTCGAGGCGCTCGAGGCCGACGCGTCGACGTACTCCGACGCGCCCTCGCCGTTCGTCGCGACCCAGAGCGACGTCTGCATGGTGCTCTACACCTCGGGCACGACGGGCGCTCCGAAGGGCGCGCTCATCACGCACGCGATGGTGTTCTGGAACTCGGTGAGCACCGGCCTGCGGCTCGATCTCACCCAGCAGGACGTGACGGTCAGCTTCCTGCCGTTCTTCCACACGAGCGGCTGGCACGTGCTCAACACGCCGTTCCTGCACCGCGGCGCGCGCATCGTCTTTCTCAAGAAGTTCGACGCCGAGCGCATTCTCTCGCTGTGTGACGCGCAGGGCGTGACGGTGCTCTTTGGCGTACCAACGACGATGGACACGATGGCGCGCGCGCCTTCGTTCGCGAAGACGTCGCTGAAGAGCGTGCGCTTCGCGATCGTCGGGGGCGAGCCGATGCCGCTCGAGCTCATCAAGACCTGGCAGTCGCGCGGCGTCTCGATTCGGCAGGGCTTCGGCATGACCGAGTTCGGGCCCAACTGCTTCTCGCTCAACGCCGAAGACTCGGCGCGCAAGATGGGCAGCATCGGGTTCCCCAACTTCTACGTCGACGCGAAGATCGTTCGAGATGACGGCTCGGAGTGTGGCGTCGACGAGGTCGGCGAGCTGCTCCTTCGCGGGCCGGCCTGCACGCCCGGCTACTGGCAGAACGAAAAAGCGACGCGCGAGGCGTTTCGCGATGGCTGGTTCGTGACAGGCGATCTGCTGCGACGAGACGCCGAGGGCTTCTTCTTCGTCGCCGGCCGCAAGAAGGAGATGTTCATCAGCGGCGGCGAGAACGTGTACCCCGTCGAGATCGAGCGCGTGCTCTCGACGCACCCGAAGCTGCGAGAGGTCGCCGTCATCGGCGTGAAGGACGCGCAGTGGGGCGAGGTCGGCAAG
>JAEUJR010000632.1 GCA_016793585.1 Archangium sp. | reverse complement strand
GTCCACGTCTTCTGCGTCGGGTCGTCGGTGGCGCCGAGCTGGCTGACCGAGACGTGTTTGCCGAGGCGCTCGGTGAGGCGGCCCTGCTGGCGCTGGCCCAGGTTCTCACGGGGGAACGAGAGCGGCCCCGCGAGCGTGGCGAGGAAGAACGTCGGCGCGGCGGTGCCCGTGAAGAGCACCGGGCCCACGTAGTCTTCGGTGGCGGCGGGCGCGGCGAGCTTCTTCTCGAGCAGGCCGTACGTGTCCTTCACGATGGTGACGAGCGCAGCCTCGTTGGGCAGCTCGGCCTCGGTGCGGGCCGTCGTCGTCCACTCCGAGCCCACGGGCATGCCGTCGGCGGCCTGGCCCTGCGCGTTCACCTTCAGCTCGTACTTCGTCTCGCAGAAGCGGTGCTTCGCGCCGTCGCTGGCGAGGAAGCGCTGGCACATGTGACGCAGGCGGAACGACACCTGGCAGCTGTGCGCCTTCGACGAAGCCCGGCACGCGGCCGAGGCGCTCTTCACGCGGGCGGCCCACGCGTCGGCGTCGACCTTCGGGGGCTCCTCGCGCGTCAGCAACACCACCTCGGGCGTGGCCTTGCTCCAGTCGGCGATGAGGTCTTTCACCTGGTTCGCCTGCAGGAAGGCGCGCTTGCGGGCGATGGCCTCGACGGCCGACTTGTAGTTCGCGTCGTACGAGAGCCACAGCGCACGGCGAATCGCGTCGAGGTCTTCTTCGGCCGGCGCGCGGCCACGGCCGAAGCCGAAGTCGAACCCGCCGCCCGAGAAGTTGGTGTTGTCGAACGTCTCGTTGCCGACGCGCACCGCGGTGTCGACCGAGAGCGAGCGGCCGCCGCCGGGCGGGTAGAGGGCGCCGAAGTTCGCCGACACGCCGAACTCGTCTTCCACCGTGACGTAGCTGCGCGCGTAGTACGGCTTCTCGGGCTTCGACTCACCCGAGGCGGGCATCGACAGCGTCATCGCCCGCTTGAGCTCGGCGTCCATCACGTCGAGCACCGGGTCGACGTCTTTCATCGCCGGCGCAGCGGCCAGCACCAGCACGAGGAGCGCGTTCATCTCGCACCTCCCTTCGAAGCAGCAGGGGTCATGAGAGGCGGGGGAGGCAGCAGCGGCCCACGTTCGTGGCCTTTGCCTTTTCGCTCTACCTCGAGGTCGCTGATGAGCAGGCTCGGGGCGATGGCCGACACGGGCACCCAGCCCGACTCGGCGCCGCAGAAGCCGTTGAAGACCTTCGCGTCGTCACCGGTGGCGAGAATGCGCTCGAATGACGCGATGGGCGTGCCCACGAGGTCGACGCCGCGCACCAGCTCGTCGGGCCGGCCGTCGGCGTAGACGCGGTAGACGATCTGCGGAATCACCTTGAAGGCCTGCGGCGCTCCACCGGCGCGGGTGTTGGTGAAGCCGCCCGAGATTTCTTCGAACACGAGCCCGTACGGCTTGCCGCGCTTCTTCACCTCGTCGAGCAGCGTCTTGCGCAGCTGGTCCGGCGGGAGCTGCTTCGTGGAGTCGATGATGAGGTTGCCCTGGCGCGCGACCGGGCGCAGGCCGGGCTGTGCACGCCCGTGGCCGTTGGAGCTGGCGAAGCCCTTGATGGGTGAGCGCCCCTGCAGGAACGAGCGCAGCACGCCCTTCTCGACGAGGTTCACCTTCTGCGCGGGCTGGCCCTCTTCGTCGAACAGGTAGAAGCCATTGAGCGGCAGGTCTCCCCACTTCGACTTCGTCGGGTCGTCGGTGACGCTGATGAACTCGGGCACGATCTGCTGGCCCACCTTCTTGGTGAACGTCTTGCCCTCGTCCGCATCCTTCTGGCGGTGGCCCTCGATGCGGTGCCCGAAGATTTCGTGGAAGAACACGCCGGCCGCGCGGTGCGTGATGATGGCGGGCCCGACGTAGGGCTCGATGGCGGGCGCGGCGCGCAGGGCCTCGAGGCGCTCGATGGCGCGGGCGACGCGCTTCTCGAACTCGGCCTCCGAAGGCAGC
>JAEUJR010000619.1 GCA_016793585.1 Archangium sp. | reverse complement strand
TACGTCACGATTCCGCTCATCAACCTGCGCTTCCAGTCGTTCGGCGTGGAGGTCTCGTTCTGCTTCTGACGCGCGCCCTCTGCGTGGTGGTGCTGCTGTCGTCGCTGCCGGCGATGGCGCAGCGTGAGGCCACGCGTGGAGCGCTGGCGCGCCTCGAGGAGTCGTTGCCCCGCCGCCTCAACGACGGCGTGCTCTCGCTGAAAGACCTCACGCCCGCCATCGTCGTCAGCACCCAGCCGGCCTTCGAGCAGACGCGCGCGTGGTACCCGGCGGCCGCCATCACCTCGCTCGCCCGGGTGCTGGGCGCCGGCTCGCTGCGCGCGTGTGAAGCGTGCATGGCGCAGCGGCTCACGGTGGAAGACGGCCGCATGGAGCAGGTCGCCACCAGCCTCTCGGTGCAAGACCTGGTGCGCCTCGACGAGCTGACCCGCGGAGCGTCGGCGCGCGCGGTGAGCGCCATCTGGCTCGACGAGACGATGGAGGGCGTGGCCGTGCGCATCGTCGACCTGCGCAACGGGCGCATTCTCATCGCCGAGAACGTCGACCAGAACCTCGCGTCGGTGGCGGCCACCCGCACCACCACGACGCAGGCCGAAGAGCTCGAGCGGCGCATCGCGGGCAAGAGCCTGACCCACGCCTTCGCCGACTTCGGCCTGCTGCCGCAGCAGCACATCGCGCTCGAGTGGCACGAGCAGTGGGGGCCCGACAACGCGAACCTCTCGGGCTTCGCCGTCTCCATCGTCGACCCGCTCATCGGCCTGGGCGTCAGCTACTTCCGCGTCATCCCTCCGGCCTTCAACCTGATGGTGGGCGGCAAGTTCTTCGTCAGCGTGCCCAACGCCATCATCAACGCGCTCAACCCCGACAACCCGCAGTCGCTGCTGGGTGACAACACGTTCACCGGCGTGTTCTCGCTGCGGCTGCCGCTCTTCAAGACGAACTACGCGCTGTTCGCCTCGGTCTCGACGAACGGCCGCGTCTCGGTCGGCATCTCGCTGCTCAACGTCTCTCTTCTGCCGCTGCCCTTCCTGCCATGAACCGACTGCTCATCATCGCTGCCTGCGTGTCGTGCGCGTCGTGCGCGGCGAGGAACTACACGTATTACCTCATCGAGCCGACGGTGAAGAAGAACGCCACGCTGAAGGAGGACGACACCCTCGTTCGCCCCTTCGGCTACGGCTCGACCACCGTCATGAAGGTGCGGTGGAACGACGGCAAGGTGATGACCGAGGTCGACGTGCCGGTGCTTGCGTCGGGCCAGCGCATCGTCGTCGAGCACGGCGCCGGCAACTCGGGCGTGAAGACCATCGCGCCGATGCGGGTGGTGCCGCCGCCTCCGACGAAGGCCGACACCGCGCTGGTCGAGGCCTATCGCGCCCGCGGTCTCAAGATCGACGAAGACGCGCCCGACGTTTCCATCACGCGCGCGCAGAACCTGATGCAGGAGGCCACGCGCGCGGGCAACTACGCGCTGGCGCTCGAGTGGTGCGAGACGGTGCTGCAACGCTACAAATCGCACCCCGAGTTCCTGCGGGCCAAGGCGTCGCTGCTCTTGATGATGGGCGAGCGCGACAAGGCCATCGAAGTCTACGAGGCGGCCGAGGCCGTCGAGAGTGACCCAGCCGTGCGCAAGAAGCTCGAAGAGCTGCGCCGGCAGCAACCCTGACGAACCTCAAGGAGACACCGTGCAGCTGCTCGGAATCGCCGTGCTCGCATTCATCGTGTGGTTTGGCTTCGCCGATCGCGACTCGACTCG
>JAEUJR010000616.1 GCA_016793585.1 Archangium sp. | reverse complement strand
CGACGCGGCTACGTGCGCGGCCGCAGTCCCGACTTCATCGTCGTGCCAAGGCCGTTCTGGACGTACAGCCGCTCCGACACCACCGGCCACTCGTCGCACTATCTCTACGATCGCGCGGTGCCGCTGCTCTTCCTCGGCGCTGGAGTTCCGCGAGGCAGCGCAGGGTCGGCCGAGGCCATCGACATCGCCCCCACGTTCGCGCGCCTGCTGGGCGTGCCCTCACCGAGCGCCGCCCGTGGCCGCGTGCTCGACGCCGTCTTTCCGACTCAACCGCTGACTCGCTGAATCATCTGCATCACCTGGGAGGAACTCGTGAATCCGCTCTTCGCCGTCGCCGCCTTCGCGCTCGCGCAACCCGCCGCCGAGCCGTCCGCTCCAGCATCAGTCGATGCGGGTGTCGTCGCCGAGCCGAACGCGACGCTCACCAACCCGCCCGCAGCGCCCGACGAGAAGAAGCCCAACACCGTCGGCGGGCTCAAGCTCGAGACCGACACGCCGTGGTGGCAGCGGCTCAAGGTCGGCGGCTTCGCCCGCGTCGGCGTCTTCTACGCCTTCCCGTTCCGTGAGGAGCAGCTGGTCGGCGGCAACGGTGGCTTCCGCCTCGCCGACTTCCGCCTCAACTACGACTTCCGCCCCATCAACAAGCTCACCGTGTACGCGTCGGTCGAGTTCGCCGCGCCGCTGGTCGACCCGAACGATCCCCTCACGGGCCGCCGCATCGTCGACCTGCGTGACGCGTTCGTCGAATACGAGATCTGCAAGGGCTTCGTCGTGAAGGCCGGTCAGTTCCGCCCGCCGTACTGGGCCGAGATGCTGCTCTCTGACGGCGCCGTCGCCTTCGTGAGCCGCTCGGTGCTCGCTGGTGGCTTCAACCCGCCCGAGGCGTACGGCCCGCGCACGCACCTCGCGCCCGATCGTCAGCTCGGCGTGCAGGCCTCGTCGAGGCGCCTCGGCAACGACACCATCGGCTTCAAGTACGCGGTCGGCGTCTTCAACGGCAACGGCCAGAACCAGCTCTTCAACGACAACAACATGGTGAACCCGGTCGGCCGCGTCGAGGTCGACTACGCCGAGACCGTGACGCTCGGCGTGAACGCGGGCTTCAACGTGCTCACCAGCGGCGTTCGCCCGAACCGCCTGTCGACGAACACCTTCGACTACGGCGTCGATCTCGAGGCGCACAAGTGGGGCTTTCAGGTGCTCGGTGGCTTCCTCGGCCGCAGCTCGACGTACAGCTTCTCGGGCCTGCAGCCTGACAGCTCGATGGGCGCGCTCGGGCAGCTCCGCTACTTCCACGAAGACACCGGCCTCGAAGGCGCGGCGCGCTTCGCCTGGTTCGAGCCCTCGAAGGCGCAGGCCGACGACACCGTGACCGAGCTGGCCTTGATGGTCGGCTGGCGACCCTTCAAGCTGCCGTTCCGTGTGCTCGCCCAGTACACGCACCGTGACGAAGAGCGCCTCGTCTCCTACCCGAACGACAGCGTGGATCTGATGCTCCACGCGATCTGGTGATGCCATGAAGCGATTTGGACTCGTCGCGCTCGTGTTGATCACGAGCTGCACGCGCACCTCGCAGCCGGCCCGCGCCTTCAAGATCGAGAGCCGCGCCGATCTCATCGGCGGCAAACGCGCCCTCGCCGACGTCGGCGACTACAAGATCACCAACGGCATCGTGCACGCCATCGTGCAAGACGTCGGCACCTCGCGCGGCTTCGGTGCGTTCGGCGGCTCGCTCATCGACATCGATCTCGTGCGAGGCACCGAGACGAGCGCGGTGAAGGGCCCCGTCGGCAACGACTACTTCACCGAGATGTTCCCCGCCTTCTTCCTCACGGCCATCGAGCCCGCCAAGGTCGAAGCGGTCACCAACGAAGACGGCACCGCGAAGATCGTCGTCTCGGGCAAGTCGGGCTCGTTCATCAGCGTGGTGAACGCCATCACCGACGTCGCCTACCCGAAGGATCCCCTGAGCTACACGGTCGAG
>JAEUJR010000589.1 GCA_016793585.1 Archangium sp. | reverse complement strand
ATCGAGCACGCGGCGCAGCGTCTCGATCGCGTGCGGCACGTCGTTCATTCGATCTTCGTAGAAGCCGGCGATCTTGTTCAGCGTCGAGATCTGCTGCTCCTTGTCCGTCATCTGGAGCAGCTCCTGCTCGTGCATCGAGATCAGCTCGTTCCAGCGGCCGAGCTTCTCGAACAGTCGCGTGAGCGCCTTGGTGGCGGGCAGGAAGCCGGGGGTGAGCGTCAGCGCCTGCTTGTAGCGGGCGATGGCGTCGTCGATCTGCCCGAGGCGTTCTTCGAGCGTCTCACCAGCCTTGTAGAGCCGGCCCGCGCGGGTGCGGGGGTCGTCGGTCGCGGCAGCTTCGGCGTCGTAGGTCTCGACCAGCCCGCTCCAGTTCTGCAGGCGGTACGAGATCTTTCCGAGGCCGGCCAGCGCGCCGGCGTGCCCAGGGCTGCGCTCGAGAATCGCCTTGTAGCGGGCGATGGCCTCGGGCTCGCGTTTGAGCTCTTCGAAGAGCGAGGCGAGGCGCAGGTTGATGGCGACGAACTCGCTCTGATCGTTGTTCGTCGAGACCCAGGCGAGCAGCACGTCGGCGAGCTCTTCGAAGCGGCCACGGCCTTCGTAGATGCGCGCGAGCTCGGCGAGCACGAGGGGCTCACTCGGGCTGACACGGCGTGCCGCGAGCAGGGCCGACAGCGCGTCTTCGGGTCGGTTCAGGCGCTCGTAGGCCTTGGCGATCTGCAGGAACGTCGGGGCCGCGCCGGGGCCCTGACCTTCGGCTTCGGCGGCGAGCGCGGCGAGCTCTTCGTCGACCGTGCCCTCACGCTGCGCCACGCGCTTGATGGCGGCGAGCAGCTGCGGGTCACGGCGATCGACGGCGAACGCCTGGCGGAAGGCCTGCGCAGCCCCGGTGGGGTCCTTCAGGCGATCTTCGAGCAGCTGGCCCGCGGTGGTGAGGTAGTGCGCGCGCGCCGCGTCGTCGGTGACGGTCTGCGCGAGCAGCTGGTTCACCTTGACGACCGAGGGGTAGTCGGCCTTCTCGGTGAAGACCTGCTCGAGCTGCACCAGCAACGTCACGTCTTCGGGCTCGAGGGCGAGGCAGGCCGCGAGCGACGCGGCGGCGTCGACCTCACGCGACAGCCGCTGCTCGAGCACCTGCGACTTCTCGAACAAGAGCGCAGCGCGAGCGCGTTTGCCTTCGGTCGCCTGCAGCTCGGCGTCGATCAGCTGCGCCACCATCTGCCAGTTGCCCACCTCTGAGAAGAGCCGGCGCGCGGCGCGAATGTTCGCGAGGAAGCGCGGCGCGAGCTTGAACGCGGCCTGATAGGCGACGGCGGCGTTGCGCGCGTGTTTGAGCGGCGACTCCCAGAGCAGCCCCATCTCGTGGAAGAGCAGGGCGGCGGCCGGCTGGTTGCCGATCGCCCGCGCCTCTCGCTCGAGCGCTGCGATGCGCGCTTTCGCTTCTTCTTCGGTCGCAGTGATGGGCTCCGACGTCGGCGCCGGAATGGGGATGGCGGGAATCGCGGTGGACAGCGGTCTCGGAAACTCGTTCCGCTCTGTCATGGGGGCGGGTCGTAGCATGTGGGCGCGACCTCGACGATCGCTTTCCCAGCGCTATCGACGCCTGCGAAGCCCGACGATCAGCACCGCCGCCAGCAGCAGCGACGCGTTCGTTTC
>JAEUJR010000587.1 GCA_016793585.1 Archangium sp. | reverse complement strand
CGTCTCGAAGGGCCGGCCCTTGCGCGCGAAGATGGTGTTGCGCAGCAGCTTGAGGTCTCGCGGCGAGAGGTCGTCGAGGTCGCTCAGCTTGAGCAGCCCATCGAGGCGCTTCGGGTTCTCGAGCGGGTTGAGGCTCGCCGGCGCGTCACCTTCTCCGGCCCACCCACCGAGCCGCACCGAGAGGAGCTTGAGCTCGATGAACAGGTTCGCGTCCATCGTGCGCAGGCCCTTCATGCGCTCGAGCACCGCGTCGCGCATGGCCTTGAGCTGGTCGGTGGTGAGCGCCGACTCGTACTCGGCGATGACCGCGGCGTTCTTGTCGTCGCGCTCCCAGTCGGCCGGTTGGTCGTCGCTCAGGTTCCGCCAGCCCTCCGACAGGAACGCGGCCTGATTCGGCTGGTACCATTTCTGCTGGGTGAAGAAGTCGCGCAGCCAGGCGCGGCGAAACTCGTTGCCGCGGCGCGCGTAGATCCAGTTGCGCATCAACGTCAGCTCGCGCAGCGAGCGGCCCGCGACGTCTTCGGCCTTCAGCGGACGCGTGAAGTACAGCGGTCGATCTTCGGCGAAGGCAGACGACGCCAGCAGCACCACCACCACGAGAGCGCGCATGCGGAGCAGCCTATCGTGCGAACACTCGCCACTCACGCTCGGTCAGCACCGCGTCGAGCCGTTGATCGTGTGGCTCCGTCGGCAGCGTCGGCAGTTCCTGGCCTGCGTACGCGAAGCCCACGGCGAAGACCGACCGCGTGCGCCGCAGCGTCTCGAGCGTCACGTCATAGAAGCCGCCTCCGTACCCGAGCCGCGCCCCCGTGGCGTCGAAGGCGAGCAGCGGCACCAGCAGCAGGTCGGGCTCGACGATGAGCGTCTCGGGCACGGGCTCGGTCACGCCGAAGCGGCTCGTCACCAACCGGGTCTCGGCGCTCCACCGATGGAACACCAGCGGCTGGCCCTTCTTCGGGGTGCGGGGCAGCGCGAGCGTCGAGCCCAGCGCCTCGAGCCGCTTCATCAAGGGGCGCGGGTCGAGCTCACTGCGCATGGGGAACGTGCCCGCGACGACCGCCGGGCGCCGCTCGAGGGGAAACCGCGCGGCCGCTTCGTGCGACGCGTCGGCCCGCACCAACGCGTCACGCGTGGTCTCGAGCTGCCGCCTCAGCACGCGCTTCTCGTCGGCGACCATCACTCACCGATGAGGCACGGCGGCTGGTTCTTGTAGCGGCGGTCGAACGGCACGTAGACCATGCATGAGTCGTTCAGACAGACCTCTTCACACAGCTGGTAGAAGTCGGTGTGTCTGCGCAGGAACGCTTCACCGGTGTGCGTGTCGAGCACGCGGTTCGACGACGTCTTGTACTCGGTGCCCTGGTTCTCGGCGAAGGAGTGCAGGGCGGTGATGAGCTCCTTCGGCACGCCTTTCTCCCAGATGCCGCGCCGTGCGCGCTGCGCCTGGTGCATCGCATCGAGCACGACGCGGTCGGGTTTTCCCTTCACGGCGTAGGCGAGCCCGCGGCCCTTGCGCACCATCTCGAGCGCCAGCCTCGGGCAGTCGACCAGCACGCGGTTGTAGGCGTCGGGTTTGCCTTCGGTCGTGCACTCCCACGCCTGCGAGGCGCAGACCTGCGCGTCACCCTTCGTGAGCGTGAACAGCTCTTCGCGCTCCCACGAGCCCCAGCGGTGCACCGGGCCGTACGACTCGAGCGTGTTGTAGCCGACGAGCCGCGTGCCCTGACCCGCGAAGGGGCCATCGACGAAGGTGAAGCTGTCTCCGTCTGACCACTTCACCGAGACGCGCTGCCCGTTGAGCATCAGCGCGCCGTCGGCCTCGTGCGCGTCGTCCTTCGCCGACCGTTTGCCGCCGTACCGGGTGACGATGCTGGTGCAGGCCGTGAGCGCGAGCAGGGGAATGAGGAGGAGCCGTCGCATGCGAGCGCGCACCTTACCCAAGTCGTCAGTCACGAGGCGGGTCGCGAGTCAGACGGCCACGGTGCCGCCATGTCTGCCTCAGCGCTCATCAGCGAGATGTTCGAGGCGGTCTGGGCCGCGCCGGCAGACTTGTCGCGTCGCCTCGTGCTCGCCGATGCGTTGCTCGAGCAGAGCGACCCGCGCGGCGAGTTCATCATGCTGCAGTTCGAGACCTCGGCGCGTGCGCGCAAGCGGTCGCAGAAGCTGCTCGACCGCCACCGCACGCACTTTCTCGGCCGCCTGCGCGACGTCATCGTGCCCGGCACTGACGTGTGGTCGCACGGCTTCGTCGTCGAGGTGTCGACCAACCTCGTGGGCGGCGAGGCCGAGCTGCGCGCGTGGGCGACGGTGGAGCGCCTCGTCGCCACCCTCACCGAGCACGAGCCGAAGGAGCTCGCGTCGCCGAACCTCGTCTCGCTGCGCTCGTTGTCGCTGGTTCCGGCGCCGGTCGATCGCTGGGGGCCGTTTCACGTGCGCGAGGCCCAGAAGGAGAAGGCCCTGCGCTCGGTGCGTCACTGGCTCGCGAAGGGCCGTCGGCTGGGCGTGCTGCAGCGTGGCCGGGAGTGGGCGCAGCACTACTCGTGAAGCTCGAGGCGACCGATTCGGCCGTCGGCGCCTCGCACTTCCACGACGTGGCGGCCCTTCAGCTTGAGGCGCGGGTGCTCGACGATGGCCTGGCCGAACGCGTCAGCCTGGCGCCAGGTCGACCAGAAGCCGTCGTCGACGCGATACGAGATCTCCTGCGTGCCGAGGCCCAGCACGCGCGCCGTCATGTCTTCCTTCGACGAGAGCCACAGCGCCGCCTCTTCGGCCTTGAACGGGTTCGGGCAGGTCTCGGTGCGGGGGTAGAGCCGCGCGTAGATGCCGAGGTGGTTGTACGTCGAGGTGCCGGTGACCTGGCCCACGCCGCGCGCCCGCAGCAGCTGAATCTTGAACGCGAAGCCCTGCAGGTCGGGCAGGGTCACCGTCGGGAAGCCCATGGCCAGCTGCGGCTCGGCGAGCGAGAGCAGCGAGGGCACCAGGTTCGCCAGCGCGTCGGGGCTCTCGGCGAGCAGCTCGTTGTTCTTCACCGTCACGTTGCGAATCGCGTTGGTGAGACTGCCGACGACGGGCCGCAGCTGGTCGCAGCCCTGCACGTCGAGCGCGAACGGCAGCTTGAGGTCCGCCTGAATCGTGAAGAGCCGCGTCTGCCGGTCTTCGATGAGCGCGTACACGTCGACCTCGACGGCGGGCCAGTCGAGCAGCAGGAGCGGATCGATCGGCTGCCCGTTCATGTCGATGGTGCCTTCTCCGACGACGACGGTGGGCGGGTTCACGGGCCGAATGACGACGCGCAGGGGCACGCTCTTGCCGTCGGTGAACTTGTTGAGCGACGGGAGCAGCGCCGACAACACGCCCGACTCGAGCTGTGCGACCGTCTCGTTGCCGATCTCGAGGCACAGGGCTCCCGACTGCTGCACGCGGTAGAGCGTGTCGTCCATCACCTGCTGCGAGAGCGAGAACGCCAGGTCGTAGCCGTTCGCCGGCGCGTCGCGATCGAGATCGGGCAGCGGCAGCATCACGGGCGCAGGGCGGTTCTTCGGCGCGACACACGCGGCGGGGCGCACTTCACGCACGCCACCGCGGAGGCCGATGGTGGTTCCCTGGGGACTGGAGGCCGCGAGACCTCCGGCTCCGAAGGCGAGCTCGATCTCACTGCCACGCGGCGCGATGCCGGACAGCGCGGTGCCGACGTCGATGCGACCTTCCACGCCGATGAGCCCCGGCACGCACTTGCCGGTCGACGAGTCGACACACTTGCCAGGTCCTCCGTCCTCCGGAACGCACATGGCGGTGATGCCGGCCTGCGTCGACCGCGGGCACATGTTGTTGCTGCACGGCGCGCAGTTGATGTCGGCGAGCGCCTCGTTGAGCTGCTTCTGGAGCGAACTCGCGAGCTGCCCGATGAGCAGGTTCTTCACGGGGCCGACGTTGGTGATGGTGCAGAGGGAGCAATTGCTGCCAGGCGGCTTGGCGAGGACGATGTCGTTGCCATCGATGCAGGCTGGCGGCGTCGTCGCACCAGAGCAGGTCGTCGTTCCTTCGACGTCGGCAACTTCGAGCGAGAGCAGCCGGTCCCACTTCGTGTCGATGGCGAGCTTGATGTTGAGTCCCAGCTCGGTGATCGGAGGCGCCGCTCGCGCGGTGTCGAAGTCGACGCTGCACTTGATCGGGCCGGTGAAGAGACATGCGTTGCGGCTGACCGACGAGATGTGAATCAACCCCGTCTGCACGGTCGCGCTCAGCCGCGCCTCGACGATGTCGGGTGACTTCGGTGCAAAGCGCATGGAGTTGATGTTGATGACGACGTCACGCGCGACGTCGGCCGCAGTGCAGCGTCCATCCATCAAGCCGCAGGACTCGTCGGTGCACAGCAACGAGCCCTCGTCTCCGATGACCAGCTGAAGGGCCGGAATGCCGAAGAGCGTGCTCGTCTGAACGGAGCACGGCACCGGAACGCGCAACGCCCCGCCGGGCGCCAACACCGACAGCACCGTC
>JAEUJR010000562.1 GCA_016793585.1 Archangium sp. | reverse complement strand
CGGCGGCGACTACAAGGCGCTCATCTATCTGGAGCAGAAAGAGAAGGACAAAGCCGACGTCGAGCGCGAGGTGCTGGTCTACCGCCGCGACGCCGACGACAAGCTGATGCTGCTCTTCAGCAAGCCCAAGAGCGAAGAGGGCAAGGGCATTCTGCGCCTCGACAAGAACCTGTGGACGTACGACCCAGGCACCGGGAAGTGGGATCGCACCACCGAGCGTGAGCGCATCGGCGGCACGAACACGCGACGCTCCGACTTCGACGAGTCGCGCCTGGCCGAGGAGTTCGACCCGACGTTCGTGGCCGACGAGAAGCTCGGCAAGTTCGAGACGGTCGTGATGGAGCTCAAGGTGAAAGACGGCTTCGACGTCGCGTACCCGGTGCAGAAGCTGTGGGTCGACAAAGAGAACCACAACATTCTCAAGCGGCAGGAGTTCGCGCTGTCGGGGAAGCTGGCCCGCACGTCGTATTACCCGAAGTGGCAGAAGCTCTTCTCGGAGTCGAAGAAGGCCGAGCTCTGGTTCCCCGGCGAGATTCGCATCTTCGACGAGATCGAGAAGTCGAACTCGACGCTGGTGCTCTTCAAGGCCGTCGATCTCAACTCGCTCGATCAGAACATGTTCACCAAGGCGTGGCTCGAGTCGAAGAGCCGCTGAGGAACCGTCATGACGCCGCTTCGGGGGTTCGTCTTCGCGCTCGTTCTCGCGCCGCTCGGCGCCATCGCCCAGGATCGCCCGAACGAGGCTGATCTCTTCGGAAGCTCCGAGCCTGCCTCGCCAGACGCCGGCGCTGCCCGGCCCGCAGAGGTCGATCTGTTCGGCGGCGGCTCGGACTCGCCCACGCAGCCCTCGCTCACGCCCGATGGCGGCGTCGATCGCGACCTCACCGAGCTCAGCGGCAGCAGCAAGAGCAAGTTCGACACCGACGAGGTGAAGAGCGACTCGCTGAAGATCGGCGCGAACCTGAACATGTTCGGGCAGGTGCTCTTTCAAGAGGGCAAAGCCGCCGCGAAGGAGCCGGTGAGCCTTCCGATTCTGCTCGAGACCTACATGGACGGGCGGCCGACCGATCGCCTGCGGGCCTACGGCGTCGCGCGTGTGCAGTACGACCCCTCGCGGCCCGCCGCGGCGAACACCACCACCAACACGTCCACCATGACGTCGATGATGGACATGATGAACATGGGCCTGTCGTTGCCCGGCGTGAGCGGCGTCGGCCTCACGGCGGCGACGGCACAGAACCCCACGGTCGCGCTCGATCAGCTCTGGCTGCGCTTCGACATCGCGCGCACCGTGTACCTCACGGTGGGCCGGCAGAAGATTCGTTGGGGCACCGCGCGCGTCTGGTACCCGACCGACTTTCTCAACTCGCAGCCGCGCGATCCGTTCAACCCGTTCGACGTGCGCCTCGGCGTCAACATGGTGAAGGTGCACGTGCCGGTCGAGAAGCTCGGGTGGAACTTCTACGGCTACGGGCTCTTCGACAACATCGGCACCGGCAACAGCCAGCTCACCCTGGGCAACCTCGGTGGAGCGCTGCGGGCCGAGTTCGTGGTGTGGCAGGCCGAGCTGGGCATCGGCGCGGTGTGGATGAATGGGCGCCGCCCCCGCTACGCCGCCGACATCTCGCTGCCCATCGGGCCTTTCGACGTCTACGGCGAGATCGCCATTCGCAGCGGGAAGGACTTCGTCATCACCCGCGCTCCGTCGGACACGAAGTTTCAGTCGTTTCTCGACGCGGCTCAGAACGCCGGTCTGCGCAACGCGATTCTCGGAGAGGACTTCCTCACGGCGTACTCCGACGAGCTGAAGAAGTTCGACGTCACCATCGGCCGGGGCGACGGCATCTATGCGCAGGTCTCGGGCGGGCTGTCGTGGCAGTTCAACTACACCGACAAGAACTTCGGCATTCTCGCGGCCGAGTACTTCTACAACCCGGCCGGCTACGCGAACCCCGTCGAGTACCAGGCGGGGCTCTTCATCGCGCAGGGGGTGTACGGGCTGAAGCCAGACCCGGTGCAGCAGATTCCGCTCTACGCGGGCCGCCACTACCTCGCGCTCATCGCGTCGGCGCCGGGCATTCCCGAGTTCCCGTGGATCAGCATCAGCGCGACGAACCTGCTGAACCTGAACGACATCTCTGGGCTGGCGCGCCTCGACGTGACGTTCCGCGTGTTGACGTACCTCAACGTGCAGGTCTTCGGCGCGCTGTTCTACGGGCAGAAGGGGGGCGAGCTGCGCTTCACGATTCCGTCGGAGCTGACGGCACAGCTCCCCGCTGCCGCTTCGTTCTCGCCGTCGGTGGCTCAAGCTGGCGTGTTGCTCCGACTCAGCATCTAGTGCGAGGGCGTGGGCAAGCAGAGCGACGAGCTGACGACGACAGTCCCCTCCGGGTCTCATCGGGACCCGCTGGCGCCTGAAGACTCGGCGAAGCTGCCGCACGTCACCGTCGCAGCCAGCCCTGCGCCCGAGGCCGACTTCGAGCTCGGCGAGACGATCGGCATCGGCGGCATGGGCCGGGTCGTGAGCGCACGGCAGACGGCGCTCGATCGGCCGGTGGCGACGAAGTTCCTCAAAGACCCCGAAGGCGACGCGAAGGGCCTGTTGCGTGAGGCGCTCGTCACCGGCCGCCTCGAGCACCCGAACATCGTGCCGGTGCACCTGCTGGCCACCACGGCCGACGGCGTGCCCTTCTTCGCGATGAAGAAGGTCGAAGGCACCCCGTGGACGCAGGTGATCGCCGAGAAGCGGCCGCTCATCGAGCAGCTCGAGATTCTGGTGCGGGTGTGTGACGCGGTCGCGTTCGCGCACGATCGGCAGGTGCTCCACCGCGACATCAAGCCCGACAACGTGCTCGTCGGGGCCTTCGGAGAGGTCTACCTCGTCGACTGGGGCCTCGCCGTCTCGTTGCGGCCTGATCTCGTGTTGCCGCTCGCGACCGAGGCCGACTTCGCCGGTACGCCAGCCTACATGGCACCCGAGATGGCCCTCGGTGATGGCCGTGGCATCGACGTGCGCAGCGACGTCTACCTGCTCGGGGCGACGCTGTACGAGCTGCTCACGGGCAGACTCCCGCATCGCGCGCCGACCCCGGCCGGAGTGCTGGCGGTGGCCCTCGAGGGCCGCCCACCCGAGTTCGATCAGCCCGTGCCGCGCGAGCTGGCCGCCATCTGCCGAAAGGCGATGGAGAAGAACCCTGCCGCCCGCTACCAGTCGGCGCTCGAGTTCAAGCAGGCGATCACCGAGTACCTGCGTCACCGCGAAGCGTTCGAGCTCTCGGAGCTGGCCCAGCGACGCCTCGCCGAGCTCGAAGAGGCCGTCAGCGACGAGCGCGGCGTCGGCTCGTCGGTGATGGGGCTGCAGGCGCACCAGATCTTCGCGGAGTGCCGCTTCGCGTTCGAGCAGCTCGGCCGCATGTGGCCTGCGCTCGAGAGCTCGAAGCACGGGCTGCGCCGCGCAATGCTGCTGATGGTCGAGCACGAGCTGTCACGCGACGAGCCGCGGGCCGCGCGCATTCTGCTCGCGCAGGTGGCCGCCGCTCCCGAGGCGCTGGTGGCGCGGGTCGAGGCCGCCGAAGAGCGCCAGATCAAACGTGAGGCCCGGCTCTACGAGCTCGAACGTGACGCGAAGGACCGCGACATCGATCTCGCCCTCGCCGAGAAGCGGCAGTTCTCGCTGGTCTTCGGGGTGCTGGCCTTCATCGGCGGCATGTCGACCCAGATCGCGAGCGAGCTGAAGCTGCTGGTGCCGACGACGAAGCTGGGCGTGGTGGTGTTCGGGCTGCCGCTGCTGACGTCCGAGCTCTTCTCGTTTCTGATGCGGCGGGCGCGTCAACAGAACCTGGCGCAGCGCCGCCTCATGCTCGGGCTGAAGATCAGCGCCTGGAGCAGCGTGGGCATGTGGATCACCGCGTGGATGTTCGACGTCAGCGTGACGGCG